>JAESRJ010000039.1 GCA_016764715.1 Kordiimonadaceae bacterium
CTGTTTTAAAACCCCTGTAAAGCGGGTTTGAAGCGGCTTTAAAACAGATTTCATCATGCGCGACCAAGCTACACATGTCAGAACCCAAAGGGTGCTGGCCTTTTATAGTTGGACGTTGGGTCTGCTAAGGTTCCAAAAGAGGACCTTCAGAGATCATGCGCTAATAGTCCGCTTCTCGCCAGAAGCGGACACCGCTATCCGTCGCGCAATTAAACGTCTGTTCGTCGTTATATAATTTGGGCTTCGGCATACCTTAAGCTAACAGAGGACTTTCCGTTCGCTGTACAGGAAGCACTCAGGCTTGTACCATCTTCGTAAACGTCCGGGGAATCCCCTTAAGCAGCTTTGTCGAGTTCTAGGTACATAATACCTAATTCATAGCGCGTCGGTCCCTGTATAGCGTGCTTCCTCCTCCCCTATAAATAACGCCCCAGGCTCAATCAGACGCTTTTCCAAAGTGTCGGAGAAAAGTATTGTTTCACTAAGCTAACTGTATATACTGTGTATATGAACTTCAATTTTACACTTTCTCAAACCGACAAGTGCCCGATGTATCAACAGATCATGGCGCAAATTACCCAACGGATATCCGTAGGAGATTGGCCACCAAATACCATATTGCCGTCCATCAGGCAGATGGCAACGGCGATAAACATCAGTATGATTACGGTCAAGCGTGCGTACCTTGAACTGGAGCGACAAGGTGTGATCGTCACCCAACAAGGCAAAGCCAGTTGGGTAAACAGCGATCTGGATGTAAAAAAACTTCAGCAAGAAAAGCTGGAGCAACATTTGGGTCAAGCCGGAAAATTAGCAAAATCCTTGGCCATTCCAGCTGATGAGCTGGCGCAAATGATAAAAAAATATACGTAAGAAGGAATAAACACAATGAACCCACCTTTAGCGATACAGTGCACAGGTATCAGCAAACAGTACCCACATTTTCAATTGCAAAATGTTGACCTGTCTGTTGAACAAGGAATGGTCATGGGTTTGGTGGGGCCAAACGGTGCAGGGAAATCAACTATCTTGCGAATTATCATGGGGTTGGTGGCACCGGATAGTGGTTCAGTCAAGGTTTTGGGGCATTCCATGCCAGATGACCAATCTGCTGCCAAACGTAATATTGGTTTTATCGCTGAAGATATGCGCCTTTACGAGAGCGAGACGATCTCTTTCCACATGGATTTCATTAAATCAATTTTCAATTCCTGGGACGATGATTACGCCGCTACACTGCTGCATCGTTTAGACCTCACAAAAGAGCAGAAAGTTAAAGGGCTATCTCACGGGCAGCGAGTAAAAGCCACTTTGTTATTGTCATTAGCTCGGCGACCGAACCTCCTTGTGTTCGATGAACCTACGACAGGATTAGACCCTGTTGTGAGGAAAGAGGTTCTCAATGAAATGATGAATTCCCTTGAGGACGAAACCCGGTCAATCCTTTTTTCCTCTCACAACACTGTGGATGTAGAACAAATTTCTGACTATGTAACCTTCATCTACGATGGTCGCATAATCGAGTCTCGTAACAAAGAAGACTTTATGGACAGTTGGAGAAGATTGCGCCTGATAAAAGGTGCCAATGCCCAAATGCCGGATTTACCCAACATCACAGACATACAACAAAGTGGCCAATTGTGTGCTGTTACCGTAAATAATTATGAGGATACAACACCAGCGTTATTCACCAATGCTGGTCTCGTCGTGGATACTGTGGAGCGTTTAACACTGGAAGAAATATTTCTCAGCAACGTACTGTACGCCAAAAAAAATTCGAAAAAGGGAATTGAATTATGAGTGCCTCGATTGTTCCTCAACTTGTCAAAAAAGATCTTATGATCTCGCGTAAGATGATATTGATATTCGGCCTGGTAAGCATCACTTCCATTGGCATTTTAAACATGCTCTATGGGCAAATTCCGGATTGGGCATTTGGCAATCTCGGATCTTCTTTGCTGATTATTCCTTGTGGAACATGTGGCATAGTCCTTCTGATACAGACGAATGTGTTCGAGAAAGCAAAATCCACGCAGTCCTTTATCATGAGCCTGCCTGTTACAGTAAAGGAATTCACTTTGGCAAAATTGCTCGTGAATCTCCCTGTATTCACTGCATTCTGGATAGTAACAACGGCGGCAGCCTTTTACTTTGCCTTTGGCCTTGGCCTGTTTCCGCTGGGAACCCTTCCCTTTTTAACCATGGTGTTTCTGGGAATTTTTGTCGCATACACCTGCATCCTCAGCCTTAGCCTGCTATACCAATCTCTTGGCGTTACTATATTTTCCATCATGTTCTTCGAAATGGGCACATCCGCCTATTTGTGGGCAATCGTTTATCTTAACCCCATTTCAAATCATATTTCTGGCCAGGAAGTAATCTGGAATTCAACGGCAGTTACTATTGTGGCAATACAAATAATTGTCATCATTTCCGCAGTATCCGYGACATTTTTTATTCAAGGTAGAAAACGCGATTTCATCTGATCTTATAGTATTGAGGTAAACGCCCAAGGAACCCCTTTAAGCAGGCTGGAAGCCGTGCAATGCGCCTTAAGGTGGGTGGCATCTATCTGTAACTGTTCGGGTATGTTTTTCGAGGATAACTCTTTGAATATGATATTAAAAATGCCCATCTTGCTCCACCGAATGAAGCGATTACACAAGGTTTTGTGGGGTCCATATTCTGCCGGTGCATCCCGCCACTGGAGACCGCGCTTCAACACGTGAATGATGCCGCTGAGAACACGGCGATCATCAACACGCGGCACACCGTGCGACTTGGGAAAATACGGCCTGATACGATCCAACGTAACCGCCCGTGGAATACCCTTAAGCAGCTTTTTCCCGGCGAATGCTGGTGCAGTTCCAGGGCAAGAGTTCGTCAATCCGATTGATCGGGTGATCTGCAATAATTTCGAACACCCATGTCAAATATGCCTGCGGGTTGATGCCTTCGTGCTCGCAGTCCTTCCCATTACAGAAGATGCTTATTTCATGCTGGGTGTCTTGATTTAGGTTCTTGAGGAGGTTCCCCATGTTGTCCTCCTCGACTCGATTTGGTCAAGCGTGACATGAGAACAAAAAGAGAATAAACGGGAATGCGAAAAGGTTAGGTAAGTTCTAAATAGGTTATATATATCAATAGGGGGTTATGGGGTGGTTAGGTAAGTTAAGTTATTGATATTAAACACTTCACGTATGCCTCCGGGCCCACCACACCTTTTGTAGAATTTCACTATTAGTGAAATAAAATCTGATTAGTGCCGCTTAGAGCGTGAAATTTCAAAATTAAAGAGATATCTCCCTATTTTGGACAGTCTGCATTCCGGCTGTTACCGGGCACCCCGACAACTAGTTTGTCTTCCGCTTATCGCCAATTACGGAAGTTAGACCGAGCGCCTGATCAAAGTTCAGGGAACATGCAAAGTGGGCTTTGAGTAAACTGCTTGGCGCTGTCATTCAGCCGTCTTTTATCGAGCTAGTTGCGGCGAAATCGTGAGCGCCTAGTATCCCCACCTACGGCGCTCGATTTGAGCGGACTAGACGTTTGATTGGGTGCCAGCGCTACCTTCTATTACGGGATCAGGCCGCAGATCGTTATAACCTCACGCTTTGTCTTATGGTAATAACGGGTCACCGCAATTTCATTGCGCATTGCACCGGTCATTCCATTGCTGAATGGTGAGGGCTAAGAGGGTGTTTCCTAAGGCGTAATGGTGTCGCCTTGGATAAATTTACCATTCCGGGATACGCAGATTATTGAGACGCTCAGACCCAAATAATAAATATGCGGAAATACTGTGGGTTAACACGGCATGTATTTAGGCAAAAGTCTCATAATCAAGGGCTGCACAACAATTGGAGACAAACATGAAAATTGCGAAATATTTATTCGGAACAGTTTGTAATATAATGGTGATGGCCACAGCTGTATCTGCTGGCGATAAAGAAGATGCGTTGATTGATAAACTAGTCTCTGCTTACGGTGCTGATGTTTTGGCATCTGCCGAAAGCATGACGCTAGAGGATCGCTACAAGCGATTATCTTTTCAGCAAGGCCTCACGCCACACGCGGTTGGTGTTGGCACGTCGAACAATACATTGATTATCGACTTTGAGAATAGGCGCAAGAGTACCGAGGTTTGGTTTAAAGGAGGGGGTAACACTTTTAACGATCAGAGTGTTTTTAATGGTAAAACTGGATTTAGCCTTGATAATTTACAGAAAACCTATGGCGAAGATACCAACCTAAATTATGAGACGATGGGGCAAGGCAACTTGCGCAGGTCAGATATAGGCCTTGTGATGCTGCTGCTGGATGCGCGCTCTGAAGCTGTACACGGCGGTGATGCGCTTTACGACTATAAGCCACACGAGAAGATAACCTTCAAAATCGGGCAGTTTCCCGATGTAACCTTATATATTGATAAAAGCACCTACCTGGTCTCTAAAATGAGCTATCAGAGCTCCTTTGCTGGTGAGGTGGCTTATAAGTTCTCAGACCATAAAAAAACCGACAATATTACTTACGCAAACTCGACAAATATCTTCGTTCGGGGGCAACCCATCCTCGTACTCGTGAGCCGCACCGTTAAGATAAATTCAGATGTGTCTGAGGCTTTTGGCCTCCCCGATGGCTACCGAGACAACGGCGGTAATATCGATACATCAGAGATGCTGACGCAAAAGCTCGCAAACGGTGTGTATTTTGCCAGCCAGAGAGGCGCTTCCTCTCTCTTTGTCGACGTCGGGGATCATTATATTGCGGTTGGCTCGAGACCTTCCCTAACAGAGCGATTAAAAGCCGTTCAAAAATTGGCTGGCAACGAGAAACCACTTGGTACCATGGTGATCACACACCATCATTCAGACCATATTGCAGCTGCTGATGAAATTGCCGCACTCGGTGCCAGCTTTGTGGCAGTTGAAGACAGCATTCAAACACTGCGGGATATGATTACCACTGACGTTGCAGACGAGCGGTTTATACTGGTTGATGGCATGTTGTCACTCGCAGGTGGTAAAGTGAAACTATATGATTTTGGCTCCCTCCATGCGGACCATAATCTTCTGTTTTATGTACCGGGTGCTAACATTCTATTTAATGCTGATCATTTCTACTCCAGTTTAAAAACAGGGCTGCCAACAGCCACTGAAGCTATGGTGGTGTTCCAGCAGGCAATTGAATCACTTGACTTAGACGTTGACCGACTTGTCAGCTCCCACGGCTCCCGCATCCATACGATGGATGATTTGCGCGCGGCGACACGGAATTTCAAAGGTTGGCCGTGCCTGACAGGAAACCCCATTTGCTCATAGCAGGGGACATTTTCAAAACCCTTTCAAGAGGCTATTACCCACGGCTTTGTCCGGAGCAGGGCTGGTTACAATTTGGGAGATTAATATGACTATCAACTCGAAATTCAAAAGTTTACTCGTGATCGCTCTCTTGAGCGGTATGAGTAGCTTTGCCGCAGAAAGTGCCGAAGACAGTAAAAGCCTCGCGCCGGAGATTAGCGCCGCCGACGCCAATCTCTCCTTCAGAGATATTCCCTATCTCAAAAAGGCCTTTATCGATGCGACGCCGACAGACAGAAAAGACGGTATCCCTGTTGCTGAATTGGGCGTAGATGGCGGCAATAAAGCGATGATTTTTAAGCTGGCGCAGGAGATTGCCGACAACAAGCACAATCGCTTCGACAGTCTGCTGATCGCCCACAAGGGCAAGCTCCTGTTTGAATCCTACTATTTGCGCGGTCGTATCAATCTGCCCCATTACCAAGCGTCAGCGACTAAAGTCTACATCAGCYTGGCGCTTGGTCGCGCTATCCAGTTGGGTTATCTGACGATGGCCGATTTAGACAAGCCSYTGGTYAGCTTTCTCAAAGATCTCGAYCCAGCRAAATTTGTCGAYGGTGYAGAAAARATCACSCTGCAYCAGGCRATGACCATGCGCTCGGGKCTTCGCWTCAGTRRAGAWMARWKGAMAGAACTYGAGRRAAAMCCCGSTSCGTTARWGGKKSRARGNYCMGGTYCRKKMWWAKSYCWMKSRYANGTKCNGSCTWTTMYCKNAGMRTMKYRMRSCTWTKAMYRYWSARTCWSMGAKCYWWYTTTGGTGATGCAAGTCCTTGACGCCGTCGTGCCCGGGACGGCCAAAGACTTTATTAAAAATGAACTTCTCGACAAAATGGGCATCACGACTTATGGCTGGCCAACTGATGTAAGTGGTCTAACAGCAGCTTTTGGCGCGAGCATGACGTCGCGCGATATGGTCAAGTGGGGCACTTTGGCCATCAACAAAGGCAAATGGCAGGGCGAGCAACTGATACCAGCGGCGTTTATTGCAAAAGCGACCAGTAAAATTGTCGAACCCAGCGATGATGAAGTTGTATCCGCCGTCGGTGTCTCCGGTACTTCTTACGGCTATTTCTGGTGGCAGGCCGATCTGTCTACAGGTAATAAAAGCTACTTGAGCAAAGCGGCTAGAGGCGGCGGCGGGCAATATATCATTGTGATCGAAAAGCTTGATCTGGTTGTTGTGGTCACTGCCCATAATAGAAGTTTTGATGATGATACCTCATCGTTGACAGCAACAAGAATCCTGCCGGGTTTTGTCAACTATTAGAGAGGCCATCGAATTTTGATTTAATAATTCAGTGTCAAGGCGAACCAAAACAAAGACTTATAGCCAATTCGCCATATCAAAACTCACATCACTTGGCTATAAAACCTAAACGGGTTTGGCTGAGCATCATCCAGCGGGTGCAGGGCAGAATGTTGCCCACCCCTTCATTGCTCCGGACGAATCTTATTTGATATGGGATGGTGAAAGAGAAAATAGATATGGTGGTTCTGACCTCTATAGTAAAATGCGGTCAATTTTAATTCAGTTATTTTTCTATACCATTTTGATCCGGTTCGACTTTATCCCGAAAAACATAGTCGCTTTTCAGGAGGTCTCGCTATATATCAGTTTTCAACAGAAAGATGGATCATGGGGCGCTACCATTAACATGGGCGACAAGATAAACACAGACCTCGAAGACGCATTTGGGAGTGTTACACCCGATAGAAAATATCTTTTCTTTTATAGAGCTATAGGCCCAAGAAACCTGGATATATTTTGGGTGAATGCGCAGATTATTGAGACGCTCAGGTCCAAATAATAAGTGTGATGAGAAATTGCCGTTAAGGACCAAAAAGTAGAAATTCGACTTATTCCTTATCGCGCCTCTCCCTAAGAAACACTTTCTGGACCTCAAAAATTTCTATCACAATGGGGCCGATGCTAGGTCCGCTCCGGGTCAAAAGCGGACTAAAGGCTGCAATCTRGGTTAGTCCGCTTTCTMACAGTAAGYGGACTAGAARCCTCAAYGGTSGMACTGGGTCCGRCRYGGTCTCTGTGTATAATGTACAGTATGGGACTCCCATATAAGCATAAGCGGCTCATGCGAGTGGGCAGGGCTGCTATGTACGCATCGAGGGGCCAAAATTCAGATCAATAATTCGTACTTATCTACGGCTTTTGGAGGTGCTCTTCGCCCCGCACCGTTAGCACATCAAGATAGTCAACGGTCGAGGTGCAAGGCGTGCAATTTGGTGAATGGGGGAATAAGGCGGCTCGGGTAATCGTGTCGGCAAGGTGGGTTGTGCTTTTAGCCGCTCTCGGCATGTTGTTGGCGGCCATTTTTGCAGCAGATACGCTTAAGATATCAACCAAACTGGAAGCCTTGATGCCGGCTGGCGCAAAAAGCGTTCAAACGCTGGAAACTGTCATGAAAAAAGCAGGCAGTTTCGCGTCGATCCAGATCATCATCCATAGCGCCGACAAAAAGCCGAGAGAAGGCGCTTTGCTTATTCTGGAATCCTTGATCCGGCGGCTTCCCTGGAGCGAAAGCGTTCAGTATTTCGAAGATATTTCAGTATTGGAGCAGCATAAACTTTTGCAACTAAGCGTCGCTGATCTAGAAAAAATAGAACAAAGTCTCGAGCGCGAAATCATTGCAGAATCTGCGCGTCAGTTCMAAAAGGCCACAGGGATACCTCTCACTATCCACATCCGGTCGACCGGCATTGACGTTGCCAGCGACGCCGCCCCCGACCTAACCGCCGMMGACCAGAAAATYAAACGCGCACTTCTGGACCCGGTTGAGACGGAGCGCCGTTTTTCTTCGGACGACGGCCAGTCCTATGCGCTCGTGATTTGGCCCAAACCTGGGTTCGAGGGCCTAAGTGATGCCAAAAACATGATAGGAGATATCGCGGCTATCATTCAGGCGCTAGACCTTAATGACCCTACCCGCGGCATGCAGGTGGGTATTGCGGGGCGCATACGGAATAAAGTGGCTCAGTATGATGCTGTCGTGAGCGACCTTGCCATCGGGCTTGGCAGTTCGGTTTCGCTCATCCTGTTGCTGCTGTACCTTCATTACCGACGTGTGATTGCGCTCATAATGATTGCCGCTCCCCTGCTTGTCGGGATGTGTTGGACCATTGGCCTCACCGCTGTTGTTGTGGGCGGTCTTAATTTGATAACCATTTTTCTCGCACTCATTCTATTTGGCCTAGGGATTGATTTTGGCATTCATAATTTTAGCCGCTATGCAGAGGCTCGCGCCAGCGGTGATAGCCACCAGAGCGCTATATCCACTGTAATTTTTCGTACTGGTCAGGCCTCGCTGATTGCTGCCCTAACCACCGCATCTGGGTTTCTGGCCTTATTATTCACTGAGTTCCGAGCCTTCCGCGAGTTTGGTTTCATCGCAGGCAGCGGCATCCTGTTGATTTTTCTATCAATGTATACGGTTTTCCCGGCCCTGTTATCTGTCGTAGAAAAATACGTCAACTGGCAGAACTTCAAGGCGTCTCCCGCTAAAGGCCAATGGCGTCTTCTTTCTGCTCCTGCCCGTTTTCCGAAAGCAACAATTGCGGTCTTCTTGCCGCTTGTTGTCCTTGCGGCTCTGGCGCTTCCTTCTTTTGAGTTTGAAAAAAACTTCCGGAATATTCAGGCACAGCAATCGCAGGCGCATTTTTGGGCCGCAAGCCAGTCTAAAAACATCTTTAAGGGCGGTCACGACAGGGCTGTGCTGGTGGTTGACACGTTAGAAGAAGTAAAGGCAATCGAAGCATATTTCGAGCATTACATCAAAGCCGACACCTCGTCACCGACCATTGCCAAAGTCAGCAGCGTACGAAACTTTGTGCCGGACGAAAAGCTCCAGGCAGAGCGCCTGAAAGTCATTAACCGGATGTGGGAACAGGTCGATGCCAATATCAATTTRTCYGGTGAYCTWGCGGASAAGGCMGAGTACCTGAAAGTTGATATTTTAARGGTAAGCGATTTRCCGCCAGCMATGCGCAAAGTRTTTGTGGGCGATGAAAGCAAGCCTGGATATCTGATGTATATTTATAACTCTGTAACGATGGATGATGCTGATCTGGCGCGCCAGTTTTATGATGATGCGGCAGAGTTCACTGTTGGGGGCAAAACATATCACCCGGCGTCCGAAGGGTTTATTTTTGTGGAGATGCTGGCGCTGATGAAAGCCGATGCTGTTCGGGCTGTCCTGCTTGTGGGCTCAGTTACGTTCATTATTATTCTGGTTTTTGTCAGATCCATTTCTGCGGCCGCTGTAATCTTAATACCAACAGCGCTGGTGCTGCTGTTTACCACCGCTCTGATGGCTACCTTGGGCATTACCCTCTCCATCATAAATATNGTMATYSNACCKTYNNTGATCKSYMTTKNCWGTYRMTWRCKGYRWCMATWYYWNTCMMWCKNTTTCKAMKMRWMWKSRKMAAWTNAWCRRRAYKRMWAWRKYYASRWNCGRTMGCKSTKMRTMRYTCWCYWMKYKSNASGACNGCTMNATYKNCTTSSKYKKYYTNATSRYGKMYWMGMTKRSYRGRSWAMSYKCMATGKKYRCWGTGGCCCTTATCGGTTTTAGCATTTGCCTCGTGCTTACATGGACTCTGTTGCCAGCGCTGTTGCGCTTGCGAGAAAACACCACCCTGCGCAAGCGCCCCGCTCCTTTTCAAGGAAATACCTAATGATTGAAGATCTGCTTATTGTCGCCGCTGGTTATGGCTCGCGTCTGAAAGCTAAGGGCAATCTGAAGCCTCTTGTAGAAGTGAACGACATACCCCTTATTGAGCATGCAATTCACTCGGCATATCTGGCGGGATTGAAGCGGTTCGTTGTCGTCACAGGGTTTCATGCGCCCATACTAGAGCTCTACCTCAAAGAGCTGTCGGCCCGTACTGGCTGGCATATTGAGACGGTTTATAACCCTGACTATACATACCCGAACGGTCTATCTGTCTTGAAAGGTCAAGCGATCCTTAAGGGCCATTTTTGCCTGACAATGTGTGACCATATCGTTGAGCCMAAAYTGTACSGGCGGYTGCTYAAGGGAATGCCGCAGCAGGAAGGCGTAACCCTTGCCGTCGACACGCGGCTTCACAACCCTTTTGTGGACACAGACGACGTAACCAAAGTTCGCTTTAAGGGACGGCGCATTCTGGAAATTGGGAAAGAGATACCGGTTCACAATGCCTTTGATACCGGCGTTTTCGCAGCAGGCCCAKCYCTGTTCGATGCCATATCGGAAAGTGGCGCTACAACGGGTGATTATTCGATTTCTGGSGGCATGCTGGTTTTRGCAAGCAGACRGCAAGCTTTCTGTGTCGATGTYGGTGACAGTTTTTGGATCGACGTTGAYAGCCCCGAAATGCATAGCCTGGCCGAGAAATGGCTTGTCACTAACCGGATCGAAGTTTCCGCCATATAGCCTTATCTTCAGAGGTCAGTGCCACCCTTGATATAACAATYAAGAAAAAACATATCGCTAAAACAATAGTGGTTCCCACGGCGCCTCCCTCATTCACTGKTAGCCATTTTTGCAATCCTACAAGAACTGCGCCTAAGACTATAGCCAAGGCGCTCGGAGCTAGGAAGGACGGGCCAAGAAGGCGGACTTTCAGATATTTACCAAGTTTACKCACCCGGGATACTGTAAGAAAAAGCATCGCTACCAAAAACCCTGCAGCGGCCCCGATCGGGCCCCAAAGTTGGCTGAACCAGTATATTAAAGGCAGCTCGATAAGAAGCGTTGCCATAACCAGTTTGGCTGGCACTTCTGGGCTAGCATAAACCAGCGCGGTTTCTGTCARCGCAAAGCTRCCATCMAMCARTTCAGCCATTAGCAGCAGCATCAATAYCWGTGCTCCGGCTGCAAATTCGTCACCAAATATACCCATCATATGGCCGGAAAAAACCATRAAAGGTACAGTGACGGCAAGTTGCAGGGTAAAAATCCAGCGGCAAAAAGCCGAAAGCTTTGCCGCGATAACACGGTGTTTTTTGTCATGGTGCAATGCCGCCAAMACTGGCGCCATCATCGGTTCAAACAACTGRTRAATTTTGTGCGGAACAGTCACWATTTGTTGCGCCATATAATAGATGCCGGTTGCGCTATCTCCGACAGCAATCGACAGCGCCAAAATATCAAGCCGTCGGACCATCATTACCCCCACTTCGGTAATGCCTACGGGCAGGCTACGCCAGGGAATTGTATGTATAACGCGCCACCGCACGGGCGCTTTTGCAATCCGCCCGATACCGTACGCGTTACTCAGGCCAATTGCTATACCGGTTGCCGCGCCTATCGCCGATACCGCATATGCCATAAGCAGCCCCGTTTCGTTGAAACCCATATAGAACAATACCAGCCCCGACAGCAGGAATGCCCACGGCTCGAAGACACAGCGCGCAATCACTTCCCAACGGATGATACGTTTGAAGCGGATCGCGGTGCCGGCAACCTCCGCAAAAACAGTGCAAGGAATAACCGCGTAAAGCAGCACAGGCATCGCTGTGTCAGAAAAAAGAAAGGCAAAAGCAAAGCCTAGAAAAACCGACATGACCACTGCCAGTGCAAGCGATACGGCCAGGGATTCTTTAATTAGCGTATCAGGAGAAATAGCGTTTGTTTTGTCGCTGAGCATGCCTAGCAAGCTGCGCTTCAGACCTAAGGCCGCAATGGCCGCTAGTATCTCAGATAAGGCGGCCACTTGGCCCAAAAGCCCGAGAGGTGCGGCACCGTACAATTGCCCAGCAATWAGCATCAAACATAAACGCGCCACCATGCGCCCACCGAAACCACCGAGAGACGCCAACGCCCCGCGCAGGATATCCTYGATATCGCTCAGTGAACCCACGGCTAGGAATGAACCAAAGGCTCGCTGTAGGCTGCCAACTTTTTCTCTAGCCGCCATTCTGCCACGAGTAGTATGACGAGCACGATGTTAAAAACCAGCAACTCAAAAGCAAAATAGAAAGCGGGTTGCCCGATGAGCGCACAGATAAAAATCAACACCGTTCGGTTGTTGGCGTTTAATATTCCCCAGGCACGTACCATCTGTGCGGTTTGGCCGATTAGATATGTAGCGTGCCGCGCGCCCCTCTCACTGTCTCGCAGGTTTTCAAGGTGCTCATCCAGCCCGTAATCTCCGCCTGAAAATACACGCTGCGCAGCGTCATAAATTACTGCAAGCCAGGACTTTTTTCCGTTGATAACCACCAAGCCGTGCTGTAGATTTYCCCGCAAAACGCCGCTAAAACGCCGCTGGTATTTTTGCCGCCTCTCTTCATAAGCCGCSGCTTGTACKGCGTGCGACACGCCTGCCCCAASCACCAACCACCAGACCGAMAGSGACGAGCCGGTTTCCACGAGGTGCAATGCAAAAGCGATATACACCGCAGCGAAAACCAAATGATCACATATTCCGTCGATAATCCGGCCAAAGGCACTGGACCTGCCGGTGGCGCGCGCCAGACGGCCGTCCGCACCGTCAAGAATATGCCAGCAAACCATTAGCAAAAAGGCAGTGTAAACATAGCCGTTTTGCGGTAGGTGATAGTAAAAGTAACCCGCAAGCAAACCGCAGCCTAGTCCCATCAAGGAGAGAAAATTTGGGCTTAAACCCAGAGCAATCGAAGCCTTCACTACATATGCGGCAATCGGATGAATGAAATACTGGTTGCTAGCATCTTCAATAGGCTGCGGGCGTCCATACTCATGCGTCAGAGCTGTTCTATTGGGCATTTGGGGTACTGTAACCACAGCCAACCTCCTGTTTTAAGTTGGAAACACAGCGCCCTGCTGCGGGTCTACAAGTTGCGAGGGACAAGTTGCAGGCAGAGCGCTGTGTAGAGGTAGAAAACATTGGTCTCATTCTGCCGCCGCGACTTTCAGGCTGGGAGGTATGTCGGCCGCAATCGGATATGTGGCAGATCCTGCAATGAACGCTTCCGTCATCATACGAGCGACATCATCCGTGTGCTGGAAGGGGGGATGTTTACAGAAAAAAGCTGATGGCCCTTCTATAACGCCGGTTTCACCGCGATCGAGCGCTAGCTTGGCGCAGCGGATCATATCGATGGCCACACCGGCAGAATTTGGTGAATCCTCTACGGACAAACGTAGCTCCAAGTTCATTGGAACATCACCAAACAATCGGCCTTCCATGCGGAGGAAACAGATTTTATTATCGTCCTGCCATGCAACATAATCGCTTGGGCCAACATGAATGTTCTCATCGTCTATTCGTTGGGCTGCGACTGCCTGTACAGCCTCGGTTTTCGACAGTTTTTTGGAAGCCAACCGGCTTTGATTTTTCATGTTTAAGAAGTCGGTATTGCCGCCCTGAAACGAACTCCGGCCCTCTCCATTGTAAATACCAGCGTGGTACTTGGACATGCCCAGTCCGAAGAGGTCTTTAGAGCGGACATCCATACCGATGTCTCTATCGATGTTGAATTCACCATTGGCAATGGATCGATCGACCATCTGCAAGTTGCCGGACGAGATTACCCGTTGGCGAGAAAAGGGGAGTTTGTATTGGCCAAGTCGGACAGTCAGATCTCGGATATGATCAAACTCCA
>JAESRJ010000188.1 GCA_016764715.1 Kordiimonadaceae bacterium
TTTTGTGTTCTACAGGTGGCTGCACGGGGAGATGCATGGGGCGATCCAATCAAAGAAAAACAACATTGCTTCCCTATAGAGCAATCAGCGTGCCAGCCCTGATCATTAACACTTTATCGTTTTAGTACAATGTGTTGCATTCCATACGTGGCCCTAACGCCTTAGAAATTACCGCCTTTTGTGTATAATATTTAACCACTGTATATTTCATGAGCACAAATTTCACGCCATATAGCCAATAACCACAGTAACTCATTGAAACATAACAATGTTCATTCTTGGTACAGGCCTTGCTAACAAGGATCACCATACCCCTAGGCCCTTGTATATTAAATGGATATCTCCCCAATGTCTGTCACTCCCCCATCAAGAATAAAACTGCTCAGCTTCAGCGGCAACAGTAAAACGCTCCACTTATCATGGTTCGCTTTTTTCATCAGCTTTATGGTCTGGTTCAATTTTGCCCCCCTGCTGATTTCCATCAAAGAAACGCTGGACCTAAGCGATCAGGAAATTAAAACACTGCTGATCCTGAATGTGGCGCTTACGATACCGGCACGGATTGTGGTGGGTATGCTGGTGGACCAGTTCGGCCCGCGAAACGTTTTCTCAAGCCTCCTCGTGATCGCGGGTGTGCTGTGCCAGTTCTTCGCGTTCGCGCAAAGCTTCGAGACACTGGCGCTGACGCGCTTCTTACTTGGGTTTGTGGGCGCAGGCTTTGTTGTAGGCATCCGCCTTATCAGCGATTGGTTCCCCGCCAAACAGCTGGGCCTTGCGGAAGGCCTCTATGGCGGTTGGGGCAATTTTGCGTCTGCAGCTGCAGCCCTTGCCTTGCCAACACTGGCGTTGGTATTTGGCGGCCCAGAAGGATGGCGTTACGCCACTGCCGCCACAGGCGTCCTTGCCATACTATATGCTGGCGTATTTTACTGGCAGGCACGTAACACCCCTGAGGGGGCGACATACTTCAAACCGAAAAAAGCGGGTGCAATGGAGGTGACCAGCAAAAGTGACTTGGTGCTATATGTGCTGATGAAAGCCCCGCTTTTCATGGCGCTTGCCCTACTTAACTGGAAACTGGGGGCGGCCAACCTTGGCTTGTTGCCTGCCACAGCTGAGATCGCGATATATGTCTTTCTAACGGCGTTTTACATTTATCACGCTCATCATATTATCAAGGTGAATTTGGCGTCGCTGCAAACGCACCTGCCTGAAATACACCGCTATAAGTTCAAACAGGTTGCCGTGCTTAATTTGGCCTATGTGGCTACGTTCGGCTCTGAACTTGCTGTTGTTTCCATGCTGCCGCTTTTCTTTCTTGCTACGTTCGAGGTAACGGTGGTGGAGGCAGGGCTGTTTGCAGCGGGCTTTGCTTTTATGAATTTAGTATCCCGCGCTACCGGAGGATACTGGAGCGATAAATACGGCCGTAAACGCACCCTGGTAATATTGCTCGCGTGCTTGACTCTCGGATATTTGGGCATGTCGCAAATCACCAGYGAYTGGCGCTTRCCGYTTGCMATWGTGAYGACCATGGTATGCTCGTTCTTCGTGCAGGCTGGTTCTGGCGCTGTATTCGGCATGGTGCCGCTGATCAAACGCCGTCTGACCGGCCAGATTGCAGGCATGGTCGGTGCATACGGTAACATTGGCGGTGTGGTTTTCCTCACGGTGCTGTCGTTTGTATCGCCTGAAATCTTCTTCATTGTTATCGCGGGCACGTCTTTGGTCACGCTGGTTATCACACAGGTTTTCATGGAAGAACCAAGCGGACAAATCGCCGAAATCATGCCAGACGGCACTGTACAATTGATCGAGGTTCATTAAGCTCTCCTTATGCGCACACCGCCTAAAATATCCATTGCCCAGTGCAGCGAAATCGGCCCCAAGGACCGCAATGATGACAGCTACGGCGTCAGCGTTCCTGAAGGCATCACGCTTGCCCACAAAGGCATTGCGATGGCTATTGCGGACGGCATGAGCAGCTCAGAAGAGGCAAAGGAAGCAAGTGAGATTTGCGTCAAAAGCTTCCTATCCGACTATTACGATACGCCCGAAAGCTGGACAGTGCAGACAGCCGCCACAAAAGTACTGTCTGCTGCCAACCGCTGGATGCACGCACAAGGCCTGGCGAGGCATGATAGCGAAACAGGTTTAGCCAGTACTTTCTCCGGCCTGATTTTCAAGGCAGGCACCGCGCATATTTTTCATATTGGGGACAGCCGCATTGCTTGTTTGCGCGGCAGTGAAGTGCGCGCCCTAACAACAGCTCACCAAAGCAAAGGTGCAGCAGGCAAYAACATATTAACCCGCGCAATGGGCGCGGAGCTCCAGGCKAAAATCGATTACCGCACTGTCCCTGTGATCGCCGGAGATATTTACATCTTCACGACGGACGGTGTGCACGAATTGGTGCCAGACAGCCTACTACGCYGCCTTATTGATGAGGCKGAAACTTTAGAACAGGCCGCCCGCAGCATCGTGGCCGAAGCGGCCTCGGCGGGCAGCAAGGACAATATGACAGTTCAGCTTGTGCGGTTTGATGATTTAGGCGCGCAAGATCAGGATGCCCATCACCGGTCCCTGTTGGAACTGCCTTTCCCGCCTGATTTATCAGCAGGCCTTATACTCGATGGCTACCGGATTGAGCGCGAGTTACATGCCAGCCCCCGCTCGCAGGTGTATCTGGCAATCGATACAGAAACCGGAGAAAARGTCGCTCTTAAAACTCCGTCCGCCAACTTCGCAGATGACCCGCTGTATCTGGAAGGTTTCTCTCGTGAAGAATGGGCTGGCCAAACTATCAATAGCCCCTACGTTGCTAAAACGCTGGTTCCAGCGCATGGCCGCAAGTTCCTCTATACGCTGGTCGAATATGTTGAAGGGCAAACGCTRAAACAGTGGATGGCCGACAACCCAAAACCCAAACTCACYGAYGTACGGGCGATCATAGAGCAATTGATCAAGGGCCTACGCGCCTTCCACCGAAAAGAAATCGTGCACCAGGACCTGAAGCCAGACAATATAATGATCAGCCGCGAAGGCACAGTGAAAATCGTGGATTTTGGCTCCATACGCATTCTCGGCATTGAAGAGGCCGAAACCGCACCGAATAGCGACCTTCTGCTCGGCACAGCCAGCTATTCTGCGCCTGAGCTTATACTCGGAGAACGTGCCTCTTTTGCGTCTGATCGCTATTCTTTGGCCACCATCGCTTACGAAATGCTGACTGGCGCCCTGCCCTACGGCAAGCCGTTGGCCACAGCCAAAATGATCCGCCGCGCCACTTACCGGCCAGCGCCCATGGCTAACCGCGAAATACCCCTATGGCTTGATGCTGCTTTGGAAAAAGCGGTAGCGCTCAACCCCGCCTCCCGGCAGGCGGCATTATCTGAATTTATGACCGACCTTAAAGTAGCCAAACCGCACTACARAAAGCCTACAGGCTCGCTGATCGCACGCGATCCCCTGCGTTTCTGGAAAGGGCTATCAGCGACGTTGGCCGTTCTTCTTGCTTTGTCTTTGTACTTCTAACAAATAGCCGTTGTTATTTTTCAACATAGGGCTCGTCTTGCTTCACGTAGCCCAGCACATCTTTTTCCATAACAACACCCATGCGCGTCGAATCTAGGCTACCGGGGTGGCCCAGCACCAAATAGCCTTCAAGCGGTTTGCCTTGCAGCCGCTTCATCCGCGTTTTGGAAAAGCCAACAAGAACATATCTTTTCTTGAAAGGCGTTAAGGCTTCTACGCCGTTTATAAACAAACCGTTCTTCTTCAACACCTCAATCGTATCGCCCGGCAAACCCCAGATTTGCTTCACAACAGCACCATCAGATTCGGTGCTGGTAAACAACAAATGATCGTAGCGCGCTGGCTTTCCGCACGCTGGTAGATATACAGTAATTTTCCGGCCGTGGTTAAGGATACCCTGCATAGAGTTGCCTTGAATTGACGTATCAATGGTCGAACATTTCTCCTGCGTAGGTGTTTGCTGAAAAGCATCCGCCCCAGGGAAATTAGYAACAGCAACCAAGACCACAGCAAACAGTATCAATGGARTATCCCTTCTCTCAGATCACGCCGGAAAGTGCGCCATATAATCCCATATGTRCCAAAGTGTAAAAGCCAAAAATTCAATCAGCTTTACTTTTTGGCATGGATACCCGCAAATGCAGCCATGAAAGGTGTGGCTACGCCTTACCCCAGRCAAATGTACACAAGCAGCAGGCGGCGACACTATGAAATACGTATTCTTAGCGACATTTTTGGCGGTATCAGTCGCAACAATGGGYGCTACAGCGCAGGAGAGACCAAGTAAGCCCAGCCCGCTTGACGATAGGGGCGGCCTTCCAATCCCCCAAAGCCTGCAAGACATGAAAAACTTATCTCTCGCATTCTGGATCAAGTTCAGGGGAACTAATCAGCGTTACTATTTGTTTGTGAATGAAGCAGCTGAGTTTCACGCCTATTCAGATTTGTGCAAACGGCATCAACTGAAAGTTTCTATGGATAAGATAACCACACTGGCCCACCGGTATATTGAAATCACGATACCGGCTCATTATGACGATCCTGAATTTGTTATCCTGAATGCACTATCAAAAGATGAATTGCGAGCCTTCACTTCTGATATGTCGAGCGACGTTTATGCCTTCGAATATGGTTTCAAACTGGCGAGCCTTCTGCAAACGATAGGAACAAGCAGGAAATCCAAAAAGGAATTCTGCCAAACAAACGCGGACCGCTACAAAGGAAGCTATTTTGGCCTTTTCGCGTCTGCGCGCCGCGCCTTAGCTAACGACTAACCAACGAACTAAGTACCCCTTTAGACGCGCCAGCCAACGTCGCCAAACCAAAAAAAATACACCAACCTAAAAATGTAAAAACAGTTTAGAATTGTATCAATTCAACGTGCGTTGCTTTAATTGTATAAAAAAGTTACTGCCCACGAAGCTTGATTTGCAAGGAGTTTTTTAAACCTTCGTCGGTAAGATYACTTGCTCGCCAAATATTATAGGATTGCCCGTACCATGTTCAGATTGTTCCGCCGCCTGCCGATTGTAATTTTAACCGCTACGCTTGCTACTGCCGCGGCCGGGGCCACCAGGGATTTTCCAACCACATGGGCACATGAAAAGAGCGACTTGAAAGTTGATGAGCGCATTCGCTACGGCACGCTAGAAAACGGCATGCGCTACGCCGTAATGCCAAACGCGACGCCAGCAAACCAAGCTTACATTCGCTTCAGCTTCGATGTTGGATCCTCGTTGGAACGCCCTAATGAGCAAGGCATGGCACATTTTCTTGAGCACATGGCCTTCAATGGCTCCAAGAATGTTCCCGAAGGCGAAATGATAAAAATTCTGGAACGACAAGGGCTGGCGTTCGGTGCCGACACCAATGCCTCCACAAGCTACAGCCRAACTATTTACCAGCTGGATCTGCCCAATCTGGAGAAAGAAACTATCAACGCTTCTTTTTTCCTCATGCGCGAAACGGCCAGTAATTTAACCATAGATMYNAKAWSMWSTCRACMSRNAACKSKRMSWGNAYAMKYRCRGMAMRASNGYAWSWKNGAAKSCGKANNGGCYTRCMWWRACKNASCWNGMGMAAWYRWYKWWYCTTWRCSMCGRMRYGSSTKTRSTNTKAAMRMWYCCYKMYTGGCACGGACGCAACCCTAAAGGCCATGACCGCCGACGAAATGCGCCAATTCTACAACAATTTCTACCGACCAGACCGGGCGATATTTGTCATGGTTGGCGATGTAGATGCTGATGAGACCATTGCAAAAATAGAGGACGTTTTCGGGGACTGGCGAGCAGTGGGCGCACCTCGCGACACTTCTTATGCCGACGACAAGTCTGACTATGCAACAAAGGTTCCTTTGGCCAAGCATTGGAGCAGCGAGAATAGCACTGCTAGGCTGAACATCAGCCTGCTAACGCCCTACACTGAGCAAAAAGACAGCCTAGAAACCAGAAAAGACCAGTATCTTACTGCTGTAACCAACACTATCTTCAACCGCCGCCTGCAGGACCTTCAGCAAGAAGGCAAGGCCGCTTACCTGAACGGCGGCTTGGGAAACAGTTCCTTTAACGAGCTTGCCGATCTGGCGACATTCGGTTTGATTGTCGAAGAAGGCAAATGGGAAGACGGCCTTCGCGATGGCATTATCGAGCTAAATCGCGCCGTAGCCTACGGTTTCACACAAGCGGAATTAGACGAAACGCTTACCAATTATAGAGCGGGCGCAGAAAATGCAGTTAAATCTGCCGCCAAACGCAGAAGCGGCGGGCTGGCAGGGCTTATCCTTGGCCGCTTCCTCGGTGACAATGTTGTCACTACAGCGGAAACCAATCTAGAGATTTTCAACGCGTTCGCAGAGACAGTAACCACCCAAGCCCTGCACACAGAATTTCGGGAAACTTGGACAGCGGCTGCTCCAAAGCTATTTTTCCTTACGAAGGGCGACGTTGAAGACGCTGAAGAAAGGCTGCTAACGGCCTACCGCGACAGCCTGCGAATAGCAGTGGTCGCGCCAGGAGAAAAAGTCACAGCTGACTTCGCTTATACGGATTTCGGAACACCAGGAAAAGTCGTTAGCCGGGCAGCCGTTGAAGATACTCAGTCCCTTGCCATCCGTTTTGAAAACAACGTGATGCTCAACATCAAGAAAACCAAATGGCAGGACAATATTTCCTTGATGCGGTTAAGGTTTGGTGGCGGCTTGGCCTCCATCCCAAAAAACAACCCCGGCCTTAGAATCCTCTTGGGAACAGCCTTTAACGGCGGCGGTATCGAAGCCCACACAGTCGTGGAACTACAACGTATTCTGGCGGGAAAAACAGTTTCTGCAAGTTTAGGGTCTAACAGCGAGTCATTCCAATTTACCGCCGGCGGCACACCCGACGACCAGCTTTTGCAGCTCCAGCTGTGGGCGGCTTATATGACAGCCCCCGCCTACCGGGATGAGCCCGTTCTGCAGTTCCGGCGTCAGGTGGAAGCCATTTACGCCAATCTGGAAGCAACAGCAGGGCAAGTCGCTCGCACCAAGGTGCCAAACTTGCTCCATGGCGGCGACCCGCGCTTTGGCCTGCCCGCCAAAGAGGCAATTCAACGCGTGGGCGCAGCAGATGTTAAAGAGTTCCTCGCTGACCAACTGGCCACAGCTGCCATCGAAATTTCCGTAGTTGGCGACATAGATGTGGAAGCGACCATCGCGGCTGTCGCACAGACATTTGGTGCCTTGCCAACACGTCAGTCCGCGCCGCTCCCTTATACTGCGGGCCGCATAGTGTCATTCCCTGCAGCGGGTGTAACAACCCTCCACCATAAAGGMAGYGYWGATCAGGCYATTCTMCARATGTATTGGCCRACSGTAGATTATTCMGACGTWGARCGYAGYGCSAGRCTMGACGTTCTAACMGCSCTYTTTACCGACCGTTTRCGGGAAGCCATCCGCGAAAAACTCGGCGCRTCCTATTCGCCTGCGGTGTTCAATACCGAAGATAGTACCTTCCCGATGTTTGGTTTTATCGGTGTAACGATGGATGCCAAACCAAGTGATCTGGATAAGCTTTCTGCCGCGATTCAAACTGAGATCGAGAAAATTATCGCCGACGGTTTTACAGAAGACGAACTGGAACGCAGCACACGTCCGATGATTGAAGGCATGGAAAATGCGAAGAAGACCAATGGCCATTGGTTAAGCCGGATCAGCCGAACGCAAACCGAGCCCGCTTCCCTTACCGAATATTTGACGACTTACGACACATACAGCTCGGTCACCACCGCGGAACTGCAGGCGCTCGCCAGACTGTATCTTAAAACCGACACAGCCTTCAAAGTTCAAATTATTCCGCGCGCTATAGCGGCGGCGGCGGCGGCGGCAACAGAGTAGCCTGCCGGTTAGAAAGGTGCTTTTTTCTGGAAGGGTGGCTCATCATTGCCGCCCTTCGTCCATTCTGCCCCCCGTTAACGTCCGTCAGCCGAAATACTGTTTTCAAACGCGCACTTTAATGCTGCCTTGCCCTATTTTTGTCTCGTTTTGGCTATAACAAGGACAGCTGATCAGTAACAACATTCCGGGGAAGGCGCCGGTAACCGTGATGTTCGACAAGTGTCAAATTGGCGCACAACTGGTTACAAGGCGTGCTTTMTGGCGGAAACTATGGTATCANGCAGCCAAAGTTCGACTTGTTTTTAGTGATGCCGCCTTTAAATCGGGCGTGTCTGTACGGAGAAAAATATGGCTTCACCAGCTGATACAGAGCAATTCCCCCTACGGGAAGCACGCAAGATAGTGAAAGACCTGCAGGCACCAAAGCCGTATATTTACTGGGTCGATTTCCTGATTGTGAACACTCTGGGCTGGGCTGCCATACTATTTGCGACACTGGCTGACCCCTTTTCCGCCGCGCAAATAGCAGCCGTAGCGGTTGCCTCTCTTGCCATGTACCGCGCCGTTATTTTCATTCACGAACTTTCGCACCTCAAGCGAGGCACCTTCAAGCTGTTTAGGTTTGTCTGGAATATAACCTGCGGCATGCCAATGATGGTACCCTCCTTCACCTATGCTGGCGTTCATATTGATCACCATAAGCCRCARRTRTACGGCACCAAAGAAGAYGGCGARTATTTRCCAATTGGTATCGAAAGCCCGTGGAAACTTATCCTCTATATCGTAGCATCAGCAATTGTGCCGCTTGTTGTAGCGGTGCGCTTCACAGTGTTTACGCCGATATCCTATCTGCATCCCAAGCTTCGCGATTTGGTGATGAAATATATGTCTTCGCTTGTGGTCGACCTGACCTTTGTACGCGAGGCAAGTGCCAACCAAAACGACCGCATGTGGCGGTGGCAGGAATTGGGCGCAATGATTTTTGGCATGAGCGCAGCCACTGCAGCTTATTTCGGGTTTCTACCGCTTACGTTCTTTGCGGTTTGGTACGCAGTGGTCGCGCTGCTACTTACACTGAACACCGTCCGCACCCTTGTGGCGCACGCCTATAAGAACCCAGGTGACAAACGCATGTCCCGCGCGGACGAATTTGCAGACTCGATTGATATCCCCGGCAACCGGTTCATCAGCCCGCTGYGGGCCCCGGTAGGATTACGCTTCCACGCGACGCACCATCTGTTTCCATCGATGCCGTACCATAATTTAGGCGAGGCACGCAGGCGGTTAATTGCAGAACTGCCTGATAACAGCCTGTATCTGCGCTCAACCCGCAACGGCCTGTTCCACGCGCTTGGCTGCCTGATCCGCGACGCGAAAGCCGCGCAGGAAAAAGCTGCGGCGCCGCAACCCGCACAGCCAAAAGAGCAACCTGTGCAAGCCAGAAAAGCCGCTTAAGCAGCAAGCTTTCGCCCGCCCTTGATTTGCGCTGGCCTTCCTTTAAGCGGGAGGTGTGAACCCGGGCTTGCTAGAACTCAAAACTTGCGACAAGGCGTCCTTAAGCTGCCATGTCTGTATCAGCACCCAACACACGGCCGCTTTTGCAAAGGAAAGCGGACAATTCCTATCAGGCACAGAGAGAACTGCAATTGACCCATTGCGGCCATTGAGTAGCTACCGGCGGGAGGTACTGACCTAGTCAGGACGAGTATCATCTACCGWTTTGTCTGAGCTTGTTTCGTCGAGGGTGTTGGTGCMGGTAGTCTGTTGTTTTTGTTGCCACAAATATTTGCCMGCAAAGCCWGCGGCAATAACCGGAAAAATAAACGAATACTGAGCAGTAAGCGAAAATCCCAAACGAGTTGATAATTCCCCATAAAGATAAAAACCYAAAGCGATAAATATYGTCTGAATAAAGCTATCAAAGGAGTTTGAAAACGCGCGAANTTTTACTCTCAAAGGTCTGATTAATATGACTGGTGTAAATTGGACCGATCAGTGAAACCACATAACAAATGRCGAAAAACACTCCCACTGCTACAACCAGGGAGCCAAGTTGAGACAAGAGTAACAAGCCACCGAATACTAATGGGCATACAATGAAGGCTATGGTTAACCGCTGCTTTTGAGGCAGTTTGCTACTGGTAAAATAACCAGCAGAGCAAACAAACTGGGAAATGGCAAAAATCCAGGCSACRGYTTCAACTGACARCGCTAAATCTKTGAAWGCAGATTGGCTRAATATGAAATACGGRTAATAGGCAAAATTARTCAWACTCATRAARAGTATGATYGGAAGCTGCGAYCGTCCGGCRCCRACRAARAARTAKKTGCTGGCATTTTTYATGASCGAATAATCTTCTTCATGATGKTCATCAAYWATTTTGRKYTCSGMAATGAATGAAACCGCAAGCAGACTAACGGCTAGCGCGCCAGCATATGCCAAATAGACCATGTCCCAAGATATGGTTTGCAGAACACCACCCAAAATGATTGCAATGCCAAGGACAATGCTACCAATTGAGCGCGATAGTGACTCTAATTTTATGAAGTCCAGCTCTCGATTTTGTTGTTTGTATAAATCGAAGATTAGCGAACGGTCACTGCCTGATACTAGGCTCATCGCTAAACCATATAGCGCATAAAAGCCAATAAAGGCAGCTAGTCCAGTAAAGCTGATAACGCCAAAACAATAGCCGATATATGCCAGCAACCCAAGCACGACACTTTTCTTGCGCCCATATTTGTCGCCAAGCARTCCAGTAGGRATYTCAAACAAAAAAGCCGTCACAAACAACACGGATTGCAACAAGCCTACTTCACCATTACTGAAGCCTTGCGATAGCAAAAATAATATAAAAATACCGCGGTCAAATACCGCTTGCGTCGCGATATAATAGCAAAAATATGCTCTGCTGCTCCGTGTGAGCTGTTGGTCAGGATTTATTTGGGCGTTTCTGTCGATGTGCTTCACTTTGATTGCCATTTTCTAAATTGCTGTGGAGCCATGATTTTGACACGCTCCCCAGCTCAATGAGCCTGCGCAGATTTGTTAAACAACTTACCCAAGTATCGCAAATTATTTTTGTCCGCTTATGGCGGCAAGCGGAAACCCACTCTGGTTGCCGGGCTGACTGGTTACAGCCGAATTGCGGATAGTCAAAGACAGAGAGGCGTCTYAATGSTCGGGAGRTTCCGCACTCTGTGTGTCACAAATCGTAGAAACCCGAACACTCTTCCTTGCCCACCAAAAGGCCGACAGCCCCTACGCMGCWGTMGGRGCTTCTTCGTCCAGCGCTGCAAGCTCAACAAGCTTGGCTTTGGCTTCGGTTGCTTCCTGCTGGCGCAGCCACATGGCGGCATACATGCCTTCTTTGGCAAGAAGGGCCGTGTGGGTGCCGCGTTCAACAATTTCGCCCGCGTCCATCACTAAAATTTCGTCGGCGTCGATGATGGTGGAAAGGCGGTGTGCTATCACGATTGTCGTGCGGTTTTCAGATACCTTCTCAAGCGCGGCCTGAATACCTTGCTCGGTGTGGCTATCCAGCGCTGATGTTGCTTCATCTAGCAGCAATATGGCCGGGTTCTTCAATATCGTACGCGCGATGGCAACACGCTGTTTCTCGCCGCCTGAAAGTTTAAGCCCGCGCTCGCCAACATCTGTATCAAACCCCTTGGGCAGGTCTTTGATAAAATTGGTAATTTGCGCCAGGTCGGCTGCTTCCACGATCTCTTCGTCACCCGCAGACGGGCGACCGTAACCAATGTTGTACCGAATGGTATCGTTGAACAGCACCGTATCCTGCGGCACAACGCCGATCTGCTCCCGCAGGCTGCGCTGCGTAATATCGCGTACATCTTGGCCATCGATCAGAACACTGCCGCCGGTGATATCGTAGAAGCGGAACAATATGCGCGATATGGTGGATTTACCGGCACCGCTTGCGCCTACAATTGCGGTTTTGGTACCGCCGGGGACCATAAAACTGATGCCCTTCAGGATTTTCCTGTCAGGGTTATAGTGAAAATGCACATCCTTGAATTCGACACTACCTGTCGCTACCTTGAGGGCCTCAGCGCCGGGCTTGTCGTCCACCTCAGAATCTGTGGCGATAACATCAAACATCTTTTCCATATCGGTAAGCGACTGTTTGATCTCGCGGTATACGAACCCAAGGAAATTCAGTGGCATGTAAATCTGAATAAGCAGGGCGTTTACCAGCACAAATTCGCCGATGGTGAAAGTACCGTTCACAACGCCTACTGCTGCCATGTAAAGCACAGCAATAAGCCCCAGCGAAATGATGCACGCTTGGCCAATATTAAGCAGCGTCAGGGAAAGCTGGCTGCGCACAGCCGCACTTTCGTAGCTGGCCAGCGCCTCATCATAACGGCGGCTTTCGTGCTCTTCGTTCGTGAAGTACTTTACCGTCTCAAAATTCAACAAGCTGTCGATAGCTTTGGTATTGGCGCGGGTATCCTGCTCGTTCATTTCGCGTCGGAATTTAAGCCGCCAGTCGGTAACGGCAATGGTGAAATAGATATAGCTGACAAGGCAGCCAAAGGTGATGGCCGCGTACCAGAAGCCAAATTTGACCCAGAAAATACTGGATATCATCACGATCTCAAGCAGTGTTGGCAGGATATTAAACAGCATGAAGCGCAACAGGAAGTCGATCCCGCGCGTACCGCGTTCGATGATACGGCTCAGTCCGCCTGTTTTGCGGTCCAGATGGAACTTGAGCGATAAGTTATGCAAGTGGCGGAATGTATTCAGTGCCACACTGCGTAGCGCGTGCTGGCCAACTTTTACGAACACCGCGTCGCGAAGTTCGCCGAAAATCAAACTTAGAATACGCGCCGTTCCGTAGCCAATGATCAGCCCCACAGGCACTGCCGCTGCTATGGTCAGCGTATCCAGCTCACCGCCGCCAGTAATGGCATCAACGGCGTCCTTAAAAAGGAACGGCACATACACGCCGATGGTTTTTGCCAGCACCAAGAAACCAATCGCCAATATCACGCGTATGCGCAAGTCCCAGCGGCCCACTGCCCAAAGGTACGGCAACAAGGTTTTTACCGTTGCGTTGTGATCAACCTTTTTATTGGGATCTGGTTTTTCTGCGTGGGTGCTTGGCCTCATGAACGGACGTCCTTAACAAGATATGCGGATACGGTAGACTGCCGCGTAACATGCGCCGTGTATAGCCCACAACCGTTAAAAATGAATATAGGGTAGTTCAGGTACGCATGGCCTAGGCCAGAAGTGCGATACCACACAGGGCGAAGACAGCAAGCAGCACGGTTTGGGCCACAAGTGCCAATAGCGGCGCAGAGCCTACAGCAAACACTTCGCTAAGGTTGGTTTTAACCCCCAGCGCCGCAACGGCAGTGATAAGGCACCAGCGCGATGTGTCGGAAAGGCCTGTGTTTATGGCTTCAGGAATAATGCCCATGCTGTTCACCAGCACCAATATAACGAAACCCACAAGGAAGAGCGGCAACAGCGGTGTTTTCACGTCAGCGCCTGACTTGCTGCGTTCGGATTTAAAGAACAGCCCGATCATCACAACCACCGGCACAAGGCATGCCACGCGGATCAACTTCACAATAACGGCGGTTTCGCCGGCCACGTCAGAAACTGCGTAGCCCGCGCCTATAACCTGCGCAATATCGTGAATGGTTGCCCCGAAGAATACACCAGCCATAGTGCCTTCAAGCCCGAGCAGATGCGCGAGCGGCGGATAGAATATCATGGCGATCGTGCTGAGCGCCGTTACTGACGCCACTACCAAAATCAGGTTACCGTCGCGTTTTTCGCAGCGCGGCAATACAGCCGCAATCGCGAGCGCGGCAGACGCGCCGCAAATMGCTACAGCGCCTGCAGATAATATGGAGAGCGCAGGCGATAGACCAAGCAGTCGGCCAATGGCCCAGCCGCCTAGGATCGTAACAGCAACGCCAGAGACCACAAGCAGGCCCGTGGCCCAGCCAACGGCGGCGAGATCACCAA
>JAESRJ010000005.1:5000-13850 GCA_016764715.1 Kordiimonadaceae bacterium
TRATTTCTCATWMRGTGCTGACRGAGKWSWWYMCYTNNGCCAATCCYKAGTCGGTATAGTTTATAGTTARGACTASGACGGTATCTRATCGTCTTTGATCCCCTAACTTTCGTTCTTGATTAATGAAAACATCCTTGGCAAATGCYTTCGCATWAGTKMGTCTTKAATAAATCYAAGAATTTCACCTCTGACTATTCAATACGAATGCCCCCAACTGTCCCTGTTAATCATTACAAAGTTCAATAACCAATAAAATGAACCTGTCCTATTCCATTATTCCATGCTGTAATATTCAAGCATAGCCTGCCTGGAACACTCTAATTTCTTCAAAGTAAAATGCGCCTTCCTAACATCGCCCTTTCGAGCGGATGTTGATTCAACGCGGATGACGGCCCAAGACCTCGCATAAGCTTAGTCAGGCCGCCAGAAATTCAACTACGAGCTTTTTAACTGCAACAACATTAAGATACACTATTGGAGCTGGAATTACCGCGGCTGCTGGCACCAGACTTGCCCTCCAATCGCATTCGAAGAACGGTTTACATTCAACTCAGTTAGATCTTCGCTAAAAGCGATGTCCATATTTCTTGTAACTACCTCCCTGAATCAGGATTGGGTAATTTACGCGCCTGCTGCCTACCGTAGATGTGGTAGCCGTTTCTCAGGCTCCCTCTCCGGAATCGAACCCTAATTCTCCGTTACCCGTGAAAGCCATGGTAGTCCAATACACTACCATCAAAGCTGATAGAGCAGAAWCTAGAAAGATTTAGCACACACAAGTGCGCTTCGATCAGTTATTATGACTCCTCACAACCCCAAAGGGATTGGTTTATAGCTAATAAATACAGCCCAAGGGCTTTTAATGCATGTATTAGCTCTGGTTTCCCAACGGTTATCCATCTAAAAACATCATCAAATATACTATAACTGTTTTAATGAGCCATTCGCAGTTTCGCCGTATATAACTTATACCTAGACATGCATGGCTTAATCTCCAAGATAAGCATATGCTACTGGCAGGATCAACCAGATTACTACGTTCCATCGAAGCCTCTCGGTAAAGAGAAGCTCGTCCGGGAGCAGATAGGTTTCTCCGAGACTCTTGCGAGCCTAAATAAGCTGTAGATCGTCCGAAGACTCAAAACAGTTAGTTTGTGCCAGAGTTACTTGCAACTTGCGGTTAACACACGATCAACAGCGGCTGAGAAAGCTCAAACCACATGTTCTCACATGCGCAACCTTGGTGTAGGACAGGACAGAAAGGCGTTCTACAACCTATCTGAACTGCTACCTACGCTTTAGCTATTAGCATCCAATATCACTCGGATATCGATACAACAACTCTTGTTGGTTAGAGGCGCGAGCGCCTTCAGCCATCACCACCACACCATGACAGCAATTTGTCATAATAGAGACGGGTCTTTAGGGGTTAGTACAAGCCCTTGTACGTGCGTTTTCTAATATAGCACGGTGGGTCCAGACGATCGAAATCAGAGATCACTACTAACTTTAAAAGTGTTTGAGATCATCTGAGTTTCATATCAGTTTGGATTTTGTTCTTTCACTAGTCCTTAAGTATGCACGAGAATGGACCGTTACCTGCGCGGATCTCGACCCAAAAATAAACTCGAATTTTGCCTAAGTCGATTTGAGATCTTAATCGGGGAACAACAACTCGACCCCACCATAATCTCCTGCCCCCACAGTCGTGCACCCCATCGTCCGATTTGACCCCGCAGCGCCTGGACAAGACCATTACCCCGTAGCTGGCCCCCATGGCGCCACAGATTTTGAAATCTCGAATTCCCACCCAAGCGACCTTTCCGCTCCGGATGCGTGCCCCCCGGGAGCAGAGGCCCTCTAAGGCCCTAACTGCAGGGTTCGGCCCCGTGCACCACCAGCCGTGCAGAATGAGAATCATTTTCGACAGGGATCCCGAAATCGATTTATGGGGGCCTGCGCCACCCAGCCCGGCCAGACCGCCCCGAGGCTCTTGCTTGCTGGCGTCGGGGACCATCGCCGAGTGACTGGTGGGCCTCGAGCCTGGGTGGTCTCTGAAGTAGGGGTCAGGGAGCCATCCGACTCGGATCCCAGGATTTCAGGCTTCCGTGGTATGCCCCAGGCATCACGCGAAACGAACTAGTGGCGAATCTTCCTAATTGGGGTGGGAACCCTGCTGGACGGGTCGCCTGGTGGGAGGAGCCGGAATGGGTCTCAAAAATCTAAAATACCTTGCTCAAATGGGGCATAATCTGAAATTCGAACTTGTGCCGAACACGTGGACCCGAGGCTGCCTAGGCCTACCCCCAGCACCATGCCTCTATAGCGTCTCTAGAGCCGTGTAGGGCTTGGGTGGGTCGAACCTCCTCAGCTCGAGAAAATCGAAATATGCGTGTTTTGGGTCTCTTCACCTGCCCCTACCTCGGCCTCCTATACCCCTTTCCGGCTCGCTGCAGCACCTAGATCAGCGTACGGGCCCTCCAAGGCCTGTGGTGCGGCAACAGCCCGATCCTGTATCCCCATGGTCGTCGAGGATCACCTCAAATTTCAAGCCCCAAGGTCGAGGCTTTGGAGTCTTCGGCCGACGCTTCTCTTCGTTCGATCGAAAAGAGACGTGATTCCGTAAGATTCCACTGTTTCTCGAAAAGTGAAAATTCAGATCCTGAAATTTGAGGTGCCCCCTACTTCCCATCTCCGTCTCCGATTCGATCACCACCTAGCCCACGCGGTACTCCTCCCCGAAGTAAGAGTTGGTCCCCTGCACCAGAATTCGCTTTAGACACCCTCCTAGGGAGATAGGTCCACCTCGAATTTCGGCTTCGTTTTCGTTCGATTTCGGAAGGTTGTTTTGTTCGGAAAAGTATCAAAAAGTAAACGATAATCGGGTACTTTGCGATCCGCGAAACCCATCGAAATGGCCGATTTGAGGTCCCTCTTACTCTCCAGGGGTCCCTCTGATGGGGTTAGCTCCTGCACCGTAGCGTTGCTTGCCCCCGATATGGGTGGGGTGCCCCAGCCGGCCATCCACCTTCTGAGCACTTCTCGGCGATCACGGCCTCCCTCAAAGTCGGCGATTTTGGGTTCAACCGGAATCGACCAAAACACTCGGAATCGAACGCATGTTTTCGACGCTACTTTCCGAAAGTCAAAACACGGATTTCTGAGATTGCGATTCTCGACCCCCNCCTATCTCTCCACGTGTACCTCCGATCCGGGAGCAACTACATCCACAGGGGAGCCGTGGTCGAGTCATCCGGGGGCCCCTGCAGCCCGAAGGGGCAGGGAGGCCGATTTCGAGACTCAGACCGACCTCAAATCTGGAGCCTCAAATCCGGGTTTCGAGCGTCTCTGTTTTGTCTCCGAAAGCGTGCGTTTAAGTGTGTTTATGCGACCCGGTTTTGAACGTTCTAAATCGAAATCAAAAATCCCTGCATAGATCTCTGGTGGAAAAGGCAAAATCCCTGCATAGAATCCCAAATCCCTGCAGAGCGAAACAACAAAAAACAGAACGCAAACAAGAGGCACTTTACTGCTTTCATACGTAAAAGTGAGGCACTTTTTGCGTCCGATCGACGTCGACGTCGAAACCGGCGAAATCCGAAAATCCAGGTGACCCCCTCGGGCTAATTCTCGCTCCTTTCACCTCGCCCAGCTGGGCACTCTGAAGCTCCTCGGCCAGCCCTTCCTAGTGGTGCTGTTCCCTGCCGCGTCTGAGCCACTCTTGGAGAGTGAGGCCCACCTCGATTTCATGTGGGTTTTTGAGGCTCAAATCCCTGCCCAACTATCGCCAACTTTTGCGTAACAATTGATCGCTATCAATCGCCCTACTTTACGTTTGAAAAGCGTACAACAACCCCAGCAGAGAAAAGCATGTAACAACCCCAGCAGAGAGACTTTCGATCTCTGGTGGGAATCTCAAAACCCACCAAAGAAATCGGCCAATTCTTCTGCAAAACTCAGATTTCGGGGCGCCGGCCTAAGAGCGTCTCCTAGCGAGTCGTCGACCACACGTTCTTCTGATCGATTTGGAGCCGGAGAGAAAGTCTCGTGACGGCGTAGGGCTAGCTAGACTTCTGCAGTAGTTATGGAGGATCTGTCGGATTTGGGCCTGAAACGTCCCCAAATTTGAAATTTGAAATTTCAAATTGAACGATCACTATATCTACTCAAACAAGATGGATTTTCAAACACCTAAAAAGGTACCCCATATAGGTAAAGAGCAAAGATAGCGAATAACGAGTACGACGTTCTTGTGACAGTTTCTCGAGTCAGGAACGATCTGTGCCCGCGATTCTGGGGTCGAGGGGATTTCGGGGTGCACTGGTGGCCTCAAAAATTCCTTAACTTTTTCGTCCAGAATCTCTGGTGCAAAACACGTTTTTYGGGGTTATCTTTTGCGCCCTGCCGCCAATTTCACTTGTGCTGGAGGCAGATGCTTCTTAGAGGGAAGCTTGTCCCTGTGATGTGTGTTTGCTTCGAATTAGCCAACATTTTTCAGCACAACTTGTTCGCCAAAGTGCCCTTATGATTAACGCACCAGAAAAAAGTGCTAAATCATGTGGAAAATGAAGGTCGGTTTTGCGCGACTTGCCCCTTCCCAAAATCGACTCTAGAGGTTTCCAACTTCTGGAGACATCTGTTGCCCCAAGCATAAGGCGACTTTTATTGGGTGAACGCTAAGCGATCATCGACCGGCATGGTGAGGTAGAGGCGCCGACATTTCCCTGCATAGAATTCGGCCGTTCTCGACCTGTTTGCTCGGCGGGAAGACCTTCCCAGGAGCTGGTGGGCAGGGTTGGGGGGAATCTGGATAGGGCCTCTCTGCTGGTGCTGGAGATAGGGCGCTGCGGGGCGGTGTTCGACTAATAGATTTCGGAGAGATTTTGGGTTTGCCATTTTGGGCAGTTTTGGGCAAAATAGGGGTTGAAATGGCTCAAATGGCACCCGTTTTCAGGAAGTTCATTAGTCCAGGAGTCGCGCAGGCTACTCTGTTAGTCGTGGTGCTAGGGATTGTGGAGGGGTTTGGGTCCACCCTGGAGGGCAGGGGAGTCGGGGAGGCCGAGATGCACTGTTAGGATTCCGGGATTTTGGGCTTCCATTTTGGGCCATTTAGTCCCTAAAGGTACTGTTTTAGCCGAAAATGGGCCATATTGACCCGAATTCTATTAGTCGAACAAGCGATCGGGCTACTCTGCTTCGACCACCGCTGGAGGTTGGCACCCCTTAGGCCTAGCCCCTTGGATACGCAGCGAGATCTGGAGCCCAGATCCACTGTTAGACTTTCGGCCGATTTCACCTTCAATTTATACCCGAATTGCCCCTATTTGGCATCCAATTTGTACAAATGGCAAAAACCGGCTCCTGGGCCCGAATATTATTAGTCGACCTCCACCGACCTGGGAGATAAAAGATGCACAGGTGCGCGTCACCGCTTGAAGGACTCCTGGGCGTGGGAGGAGGCTGCCAACCTCCGCGGTCCTGAACTAATAGATTTCGGGGTGCCGGAACCGAATTGTGTGTGAATCACATGTGCTCAGCCCAAAATGAGATTCCGAATCCCGGAAATTTATCAGTCGAATCTTKWMWYWCCWKRCKSAWYKWRMKTSRWAMSWAKKMMYRSMMWYKCMYAYRWCRMMMRTCRGMGGYMSWWTWAGSYCMAMMRSMSSTYYMRTTMSMYTWMKAAMCWWMSTGAGACACCCTTTCCCAGAATTCGGCATTTCTCAGTTAGGCCAATAGGCAGTGACTACCAGTAGGCCTTCCTCCCCAGAGCACGGTTCCGGCCTTCTTTCACCGTTTCCAGCAGGTTCGTACAGTATTGCCTACTACTGTCCCCACACAAATCTCAGGAAATGTTAAATGGCCTCCGGAAGTTTATCAGTTTAGTCTAGCCTCACTCTGCGGAACGAGTACGGTAAGTAGGCCTAGAATCGCATATGACGCCCATCGGCGGTCGAATCAAGCCCAACAGAGGTCTAGTTCGACTAATAAATTTCCTGAGATACCCATTTCACAACTTTACCCAGTTTCCAAAATCCTTTAGGGGAATATTAGTCTTTTCCAAAAATGCAATGGGAACAGCAAACCGGGGTCTCGAAATCTATTAGTCGACCAGAGGCTGGTAGGAGGCCAGCTCTCTGTCTGCGGGGGTGGACCCCCTGGGTAGGTCCCCAGGCCAGAGCAGAACCGGATCGAGCACCGGGGTCGGCTAATAACATTTCTTGGGTCTCGGTTTTGATATCTGGTGTCTGGGACTAGTACCCGAGGGGAGTGGTATAGGTACCTAGTGTATGAGAAGAGAATCCAGATTTGGGTCTTGAAATTATTATTAAGCGAGCAGGGGGTGCTCGGGGCCCAGGTCGCCCTCTGCTGGGGTTGAGGCCCTAGGGCCCTCCGCAGCCGGGGCTAGAGGATGAGTGGAGGCCTGGACAAAGAGATAGCGTTTTGGATCCTGGAATCGCTGAAATGGGCTCTTTATTGCCGGTAATAGCCCCCTACAAGAATAGTAGCGGAAGGGGCCCCTCATCATGGTTTGGGGCCTTAAATCGTGTCTAGCGGTCTCTTTGCTTGGACAAGCGGGGCATTTTTGTTCTGCCCATATTGGGCAAAAAGTGGACCCAAAATGCTATCTCTTTATAGGCTACTCCTCCTGGTCCCTTACACCCCATGGGGCCCTTTCCGGTTCGGAGACCCCGGGCGAGCTAGTCCCCGAACCTGAGGTATATCTCGATCGACTAATAAAATTCCTGGCCGTCTCAAATCGAAGTTTTGATAAGAGCAGCCACCCTCCGGGGAGGGTAGTGGTACTACCACTGTGGTGCATTAGATTCGAAAATAGGGCCCTCGGAATTCTATTAGTGTCACCGGCTCGGCGTGCCCCTCCTAAACAAAGCCCGATCTCCTGATAGGGGGAGACACCCCCAAAGCCGGAGAGACAGCCCCCGAGGCTCATGCACCGCGGAGCAGGGCCTTTGTTTGGGTCAGATCCGGACCCTCAAAATCTAGGGTACGACCCTGAAGGCTTCCGGAGCGGTTAGGCTGTCTGCTGGGCTCGTGGGGCAGGAGTCGTCCTAGAATGGCCTCACGAGTCCATCGGTGAAAGAGATAGTCCGGTCCGAGACCGAGATCGACTAATAAATTTCCTGAACCCCTCTTTTGCGATATTCTGATACTTTCGAAGACATACACGGGGTGGTATACCCTCCTAGTATCTAATCGTTTAGAGCGAAACCCAGATCCCCGAAATTTATTAGTCGAGTATCGGCTCCTCGATGCCCCTCGACCCCACAGGGAAGCTTCTCTGGCCAATGCACCTCGGGGCCACCCGATTCGGCGGGACAAGGAGGGAGGTCAAGCCTAATAAATTTCGGGGGTTCCCAACTTCGAAACTAATGCGACCATGGCTGCCCTATACACCGCTGTATAGTCGAATTTAAAATCGAACAGAGATGAGACGCCTGAATCCCGAAATTTATTAGCGGAGTAGAAGTTCGTGGAAGGCCATGCCAGCGCCCTCTGGGGTCCACCGGCCTAAGACTCCTCTGGGGGCGGAGCCGGCTTCGGGGCTGCACGAGGTCGACTAATAAAAATCTCTGGATCCAGGTTTTGAGATGCATGAATAGGGCTCCCCCCTCCCCTAGGGGGTGTAGGGGACTAGTAGTCCGGCATGATTTCTACCAAGATTTGTATTAGTGGATGGCGTGAATCCCATAGGCTCCGGATAGCTCCACAGGGGAGCAGGGCTCCGAGGACCCCCATCCATGGCGGAAGTGGAGGAAGTCGCTTAGGAAAGAGACCTCGAACCGGTGGGTTGAGGTTTAGGGCCAAAATGGGGCTGAAACCCGAGATCGGGATTGAGGGGCCTGACTCCAGGCTGGACCACGCAGGCCGGCGTTAGAACTATTCCTAAGACATCTGGCAGGGTCTCAGGCGGAGAGGAGGTCTTAGTCCAAAATAACCCCCTCAAAAACAGGGACTTCGTGTTTAAGGAAGCTTTCCTTCCCTATCAGCCGATTACGCCCGATATCGACAACTCGCTCGATGTCCCTGGGGCAGTCCTCGGCTCTGATTCGTAATCGAGGCGGCTCCAGCCCCATCTCAGAGCCAAATGCCGGTTCCGGGTCTCTCGCATCGGCTTGATGCCTCCCGGGTGGTGACCCAATTTGGCCGGAAAAGACGAAAAAAGGCCCTTCGAAAGGTTTCTGATTCAGCCCCTCAAAACCCGCATCCCGAAATTAGGCTCTCGGGAAAGTTACGAACGTGGGACAGTCCTCATCTCCGATTCCGAATCGAGACCCATCCAGGGTGGGCCCAGGGGAAACTCTTGTTTCTGCTTGAGAGGAACTCGCGTGATGGTGCTCTGGAGGAGGAGAAGAGGGGGCCTCAAAATCCAAGGTCTCCTAGATCTCAGAATTGGCCAACAGATGTTTTAGAAGACTCCTGTTTCGGGCCAACAAGGGCAATAAGGTTCAAACGCAAGAGACGCACCTACGCCGATGTGTCTTACTGGCCCTTGGACATGGATATTTGGGGGGATTAGCGTGATCGGTTATCGGCGGAGACCCCGGATTTGGGATACCCCAAAATGAACAGTCTTGGGCTTCTGAGGCGCAGGTGTGACCGAGATAAGGCGACCTGGCTTCATGGGAAGCTTAGATGGCTCTCCGCCGAGGTATCGGACTAGGGTCTTTGTAGGGTTAGGGTACTCGTTGGGGGAGTTGGGGTAGAAAAAGGGTTTTGGGGAAACTTGCTCCGGGGTTCTAGGTTTAAACCCTGATCTATATTCGAGTTCACGGATATAGATAGCCGAGTTGGGTGCTCTAGGGGTTTGGGGTTTGGGGTTTGGGGTTTGGG
>JAESRJ010000040.1 GCA_016764715.1 Kordiimonadaceae bacterium
AGGGCGACCTTTACTAGCACGCAAAATTGGCCATTTACCGCAATCAGGTGAAGGCGGCATGATTGAGTTTTTAGACACGTTGGATAAACCACGTAAAATCTTGATCCATATTAATAATACCAATCCAATTCTCAATGAAGATTCAAAAGAACGCGATATACTGACTCAACACGGCATTGAAGTGTCGTTTGACAACATGAATATCGAGCTATAAAAATGGCAGAACAAGCGCCTTGGTCACTGGAAGAATTTGAAAAACGCATCCGCGATATGGAACGTTTTTACCACCAGTAAATTAACGCCTGAGTGGTGTTATAAAATCCCAAATAGAAACGAATTTATTAAACTTTTAGATATTGCTTTACCGCTTGGAAAGCTCGGGTCACTATTATGTATCGGGCCAGGTGAGGTGTAATTTTTAGTGACGCGCGCACGCGTGCCCCGGGGTTTTGAATGGATCTAAAAACGTTAACAAATATGTTCCCCTCCCATAAGCTGGTCATGGGGGAACAATTTTCCCAAGAGAACATCAGCGCTCTTAAGGTGAAGAGTATCCTCAACTGGTCGGATACTATCTTTGTGAACTGCGACTTCAGCGAAGCCCAGTTCCACTTGTTAATGCTGTCTGGTACAATATTCTTTGAATGTGACTTTGCCGGCGCTTTGTTCCGTGCGTGCGACATTGATGGGAGTGAATTCATTTCCTGTAATTTGACGTGCGCCGATATGCAGGCTTCAGCCGTCTCTGATACCAGCTTTACAGACTGTGTTATTGGCGGTTTCTTGGGCCCTCAGGATTTCAACAGCTGTAGTTTTGTCTATCCGCGTTACGCACGCCGCACCCGGATAATATCGCAGTACCCTTACGTTGTTGTAACCACAGCTGAAGGGCCTTTGGTGCTTTTCAAAACACCAACAGGCTGGCAAATACATGCCAAAAATCAGCGCCATTCCTTTGGCTTTGACGAAAAAGATATTCCTGCGCCTTATGCTGGCGCGATTGAATTTGCCGCCAAACTTGCATACGATCAAGACAGGGAACGCAGTATTCGCATGGGCGAAACAGTCGACTGATGAGTTTTGCTGGAAAGAAATTTAAAGGCCTTAGAGACTACTCTAAGGCCTTTTTTGTGAAGGAATTACGGCCTTTTTTTCCGCGACCTTATTAGGTGTTATCTCAAAAAATCTGCTGTAATGCTATAGAGCTGAAATCGCTCGTGCTCTAGGTGGGCAACGTGCGTTGCACCCGCAATTGTTACCAGCTCTTTGATCGGAACAGCGGTCAGCCCCTTCATCATATGCGCGGCATCTTTGGCCGTTGTGATACTATCCCAGCTCCCTCTTATGATCAGTGTAGGGGCAAGTAATTTTGAAAAATCCACATATCCTCGGCCTGTCCAACTGTTATAGAAATCATCTTCATATCCGGTTGGTGCCCGCACGGTGCCGGTGGCAGGTCGCGGCGACAGCGCGTTTTTGTAGAGGTCATCACTTGCCAACCACTGTCGAGCCCAGTCTGTCGCCATTTCAGGGGCGAGTACTGAGGATTTCCCTTGAGGCACATCGTTTTCGAAACTCGCCAACCTTACAGAAACATCCATGTCCCGGTATGCAACTTTACTAGGCCTACCAAWATTGAAGAATCTTACTAAGCTATCAGTTAAAGAATTCTGCCTTTCAATGAGAGGGGCGAAAAACACTAACTTCTCGATATTTTCTGGATGTTGGCTGGCGTAGAGCGCTGCGACAATGCCGCCGCGGGAATGAGACACCAACGATACGCGTTGGGCTGATGTGTGGTTTTGAATGTAGGCGACAGCAGCTGCTATATCTGTCGCTGCACTCGGTGCTTTGCCTAGCTGTTCGCCGTCGGGAGATGACGTCAGCATTTCGGGGTATCTGTCGGAGCAGCCATAGCCGAGGAAATCCACTGCCCAGACATCAAAGCCTTCAGCGCTGAGGTTCTTGAGCCAAGACGTGCCCGCCATCTCAAACCCGGATGCGAGCATAGTGGGGAACGTGGCGCCGTGGATGAACAAAACAGGTGCGCGTAGACTGTGTGTGGTTTCATTGTTCGTACTGCCGCGTTCCACGTGGATCAGGCACAGTTTCAGGCCTGTTGCTGCACTTTTAGTATAGTGCCGGGTATAATTTGGGCTTGTTGCCATTGTTGCCTCCGTTAAAGTAAGCATCAAGAAAACTGTGATAAATTTCATGTGTCTCTACCTGCTGTATCTACTGTAAAGCCTGTGAGATACTGCCCTTGGCCAAGCGATACTTCGGTGGCAGGCGAAGTATGAAATATGCCTGTGTCTACTATCGGCCCTGAAGGAGAGAATTCCGAGATGGCTCAAGGAGAAATATCAGGTATTGCGGCGCTGTTRGGTGRCCCGGCGCGCGCTAAGATGATGGTGGCGTTACTGGGCGGTAAGGCTCTAACCGCAACGGAAATGGCGTTGGAGGCAGATATAACGCCGCAAACGGCCAGTGGCCACTTGGCCAAGTTGTTGAGCCGGCGGTTAATCACGGTTCAAAAACAAGGTCGGCACAAGTATTTTCAGCTCCACGGTTATGAAGTGGCTGAGCTTTTGGAAACGCTGCTCAATCTATCTGCAAAAATTGACCATTCTACGGTGTCAACGGGGCCAAAAGATCCGGCATTGCGGAAGGCACGTGTGTGCTATGACCATTTAGCCGGTGCGCAGAGCGTCGCGCTACGCGGTAGCCTTCTTGAACGGGGAGTATTGGTGGAGGAAAATGGGCAGTTGGCKGTAACGAACAARGGTTTAGMGTGGTTTCGGGATATGGGCGCGGACACTGCAATGCTTGCAAAGAAGCAGAGGCCGCTTTGTAAAAACTGTCTTGATTGGAGTGWGCGCCGCCACCATTTGGCGGGTGCCCTTGGCGCTTGGATCCTCACCGACCTTTTGGCGAAAAAATGGGCTGAGCGTGATTTGGATAGCAGAATAATTCGGTTCAGTGACTACGGCACCAAGCAATTCTCCAGAACTTATTTGCAAGCATAGCCTTTTCCCATGCGGTGAATTATTTAGGCGGCACCCGGCCCCTTCATGGCAGGAGGAACCAGTGTTCAATCCTTCTGTTCCACGATATCTCAGCATCATTTAGTGCCAATTCCCAAGCGCTCAATTCGGGTCCAAATGGCGTGCCTCTTATATCTGATTATTGACGCTCACATGGTTGCGCCCTAGCTTATTAATTATTCAGTCAATTAGGGTCGGGAGATAGCAGTGCGGGTTTTAAAATACATAGTGGGCGCAATTTTACTTCTGGTGGCTGTGATGGTTGGCCGCACGCTGGTGCTTGTGCCTGGGGGCGCGGCAAAAACCCTTAAAATCGCGACTTTAGATGCGGCCGAGACCAACAAAATCGCTGCAAATTTGGCGACGGCAATACGGATCAAAACAGTTAGCTACGGCCTTGATACAGCACCGGATGACGCTGAGTTTAAAGCCTTCCACGCGTTCTTAGAAACTACTTATCCGGCTGCGCACGCTGCTCTAAGAAAAGAAATTATCAGCGGCTATTCCTTAATGTATCGCTGGCCTGCGGCAGCCGCCAACCCGCCCAAAAAGCCCATTGCGCTTTTAGCGCATATGGATGTTGTGCCGGTTCCTGCGGCCGGGGTCAGTAATTGGACGGAAGCGCCGTTCGCGGGCGTTATTGATTCTGACGGTAATATTTGGGGCCGCGGCACGGTTGACAATAAAGGCAGTGTTATCGCGTTGATGGAAACGGCAGAGCGGTTGGCAAAATCAGGTTTTCAGCCAGACCGTGATATCTATTTTCTGTTCGGCCATGACGAAGAACTTGGCGGCGGCAACGGCGCTGCTGTTATGGCAAAACTTTTACAGGATCGAGGCGTACAGCTCGCATGGGTGCTGGATGAAGGMTCAGCCATTGCCATTGATATTGTGCCGGGTATTAAGAGCCCGCTTGCCGGGATCAGTCTGGGCGAAAAGGGATCGGTTACGCTGAAGTTTTCTGCAAAGGCCAAAGGCGGCCATTCTTCAGCACCCGCCAGTTCAACTGCGGCATCTCTGGCGGCAAAAGCTGGCGTGGCCGTCATGGATAATCCGTATCCGTATGTGCTTGATTCTAATTTGGAAGCGATGCTGCTTGCTGCCGCGCCCGAGCTACCCTTTGTGCAGCGTATTGCGATGGCAAATATGTGGCTCACGCGGCCACTTCTAAAGCAGACGTTGGCCAAAAGCCAAACMGTGGCGGCCTTTATGCATACCACCACCGCTTTYACCATGATGCAGTCCGGGACTAAATCTAATATATTGCCGCAGTACGGCGAAGCGATCGTTAACTATCGCATCCACCCGCGCGATACGGTGGAGAGTGTTGTTGCCCGCGCAACTGAAATTATTGCAAGTGATCAAGTTGAGGTAACGCGATTGGGTGGCCGTAACGCGACAAGCATGTCCAGCGTAGATGGTGAAGGGTATTTAACGATTGCGGATACTATTCGTGAGGAATTTGGCGATATCCCTGTTATTCCAACTCTGACCGTACAGGCCACGGATAGCAGGCATTACGGCATGATATCGGACGGTGTTTACCGGTTTGGCCCGTTGGTAGTTGGCCCCGAGGATCTGCAACGTATTCACGGCACCAATGAGCATATTCATAAAGATGCTTTCGCCCGGCAAGTGGATTTCTTTGAGAAGCTTTTGAAACGCGCCGCTAACTAACGATAATTCGATAAAGTTCGTTTGAATAAACGGCTGAAGTAGCGCATGCTGAGTTCTCATACGCTATGCTTTTATCGTGTCTGAAAGATGCCCAACTCTCTTGAGGGATTTTCTTATTTGTCGTCTACGATAATGGCGGCTTCTGCGCGCTAGATCTAAAGGAAATCTCTAAATGACACAGAAGCCGCCGCTCAACCTTTTCCGTTTTGACAATAGGTTTGAGATGGTTACGGCAATCCAAACAGCAATATCCGAGCGGCTTTTAACTGATTTGATGCGGTCCGGGCGGGCCAGCTGGGCCGTCTCTGGTGGGTCCACGCCAGCACCGCTTTTTGAAGCGATGAGCGAGACCGGGCTCAATTGGGCGAATGTGGATGTCGCGCTTGTGGATGAGCGCTGGGTTGACGCTGATCACCCGCGGTCTAATGAGGCTTTTGTGCGCCGCAGGTTGCTGCGCGGCAGGGCTGAAAAAGCGAACTTTACGGGTATGAAAACAAGCCACCCAACACCTGCTGAAGGCTTGGCCGAGCTGAACGAAAACTACGGTGCTCTTTCGCAGCCTTTTTCTTCCATTCTTTTGGGGATGGGGCCTGATGGCCATACGGCCTCTTTTTTCCCGGGGGCTGAAGGGCTTGATGCGGCGCTTGATCCTGAGGGCAAAGAAACCTGCCGTGCCCTGATTGCCAGAAAAAGCGATATTACCGGCGATGAAATTGAACGTGTTAGCATCACTGCGCCTGCAATTATAGCAGCGAAACAYGTRACRYTKATGATMACRGGGCAGGAAAAACGKCAYGTTTTGCARGCTGCTTTAACAACTGATCCAGACTTGCCGGTKGGACGGCTGCATAAATTGCGGGCGTTTGATATTTACTGGGCTCCTTAAGCCTRCTTTGCGGGTAAGCCTGCTTAATCCGCGAGCCGCGATTTGTATTGTTTTATTTAGGATAGAGGATTTTCTATGGTTTCGATCCGCGACGTAATGACGGCAGGGCCAGTCATACCAGTGCTGTCTTTCAAAAATACAGAAGAAGCGGTGTCCGTGTGCGAAGTGCTATACGAGGAAGGCCTGCATGTGCTGGAAATTACTTTACGGCACGAAGCGGCACTTGACGCGATTAGCGCCGTAGAGAACGCGTTGCCGAAAGATGCTATGGTCGGCGCGGGGACCGTGCTTACGCCTGAGCTAGCGATCCAGGCCAGAGATGCAGGCGCAGCCTTTGGCGTGAGTCCCGGTTTAACCGTAGATTTRGCGAAAGCCGTTAAGATTATGAAATGGCCGTTTCTGCCAGGAATTTCTACCTTGTCAGAGGCCATGAATGCGCGCGAGCTCGGCTTTAGGCATCTCAAGCTGTTTCCTGCCGAGTTATCGGGTGGTCCCGCAGTTCTTAAAGCCATTGGCAGCGTGATGCCGGATCTTATTTTCTGCCCTACAGGCGGTGTTTCTGCAGCAACTGTGAAAAGCTACTTGGAACTTAAAAATGTTGCCACTGTGGGGGGGTCTTGGATAACAGGGCGCGGAACCGACGGTACAATTGATCTGGCGCTCGTACAGCAGCGTGCGAAGGCAATTTTTTCATAAAATTCAACGATTGTTGAAAAAAGTGACCCGGCCCTATTGACCCGGCGGTATAAAGCGCTCTAGTCTCCGCTTCAACTGGAGGGGAGACCGGCGTGAAATCGATCCATTTTGTTCTACTGTTTCTACTGATCATTGCCGGTATTACCGGCTATATCTTGCTGAGCGACCCGCCGCCGGGTGCAGCTGGTGTGCCGCACGCAACCATTCAAGGGATGAGCGCTGGCGGGGACGGCGCAGCGCGGCTGGCCACTATTGGCAAAGCCCCCTTCTATTTCCAAATTGTGGTTATTCTTCTCGCCGTATCGCTGCTGAGTATGGCCGTGCACGAACGCCTGCGGGACACTAGGTTTTACGTGTTGATGGGCAGCGCCACAGCGGCAGCGCTGTTCGTTTGGTATAAGGTTTACAGCGGTTACGAGGCTTATCTGGCGACAGGCGAGACAGATATTGTCTTTGGTTTCCCAGTGCCGACCACTTGGATGCTGTGGGGGATATGGGGCAGTTTCGTTTTGTTTGACTTGATCTTTATCTTCTTCTTTCGGAATTATTTCTATACGCATGAGGACGAGCAAGCATTCGAGCAGCTTGTTGCTGAACTGGAAGCTGAAAAAGACGACGCAGCTAAGCAGGGAGACGCATAATGGAAGCGTTTCGCCAGGAAATTATCCTCAGTTCGGTTTTCATATATTTAGTCATCTGTATTGGTGTTGGTATTTGGGCGATGCGCCGTACCAAAAACGCCAACGATTTTTTCGTGGCGGGCAAAGGCCTTGGCCCAATTGTCGTTAGCCTCGCGGTCTTTTCCTCCACATTGTCCGGTTTCGGTTTTGTGGGAGGCCCTGGCCTAGTTTACGCCACGGGGCTATCGTCCATGTGGATGGTGGTTACATCTGCACTTGGCTATGCCACGGGCTTCTATCTCATTTCCAAACGGATTAGAATGATCGCGGAAGTGCGCGATACAGTGTCTATGCCAGATGTTGTTTTTGCTCGCTACGGCAGTGAAGCAGCAAGGCTGCTTACAGCTGGCACTATCCTGCTCGGCGTGCTCGGCTATTTGGCAACGCAGATATTGGCGATGGCCCTCGTGCTGCAGTCGATCCTTACCGGTACTGAGATGTTTGCGGACGTCAGCCTTGTTATGTGCGTGGTTATGTCGTCAACAGTTCTTATCTTTTACTGTGTTACGGGYGGCGTTATTGCGTCTGTTTATACTGATCTTGTGCAGGGTCTGGTGATGATCGTCTCTGGTGCGCTGGTGGTGATCACTGCGGCGCATGTGTTTGATGGTGGCTTCTCAGAAGTCAGTAACATTCTGCTCTCCAACGGCGGTGAAGATATCATGCCGTTCGGTACACTGGGTGCAATGGCGTCGCTGACATGGTTTTTCCTGTTTGGTCTTGGTCTTGCGGGCCAGCCCCATATTGCGACCAAGTTGATGATGAACCGCAAAATATCAGATAACCGCATCATTCTGCCAATGACAATTTTTGGTTATGTGATCGCGGCGATGCTGTGGATCTCAGTCGGCGTTGTTATGCGGGCCTTAGTGCTCGGCGACGTAGGCATGCCGCTCGCGAGCCCTGATCAGGCGGCACCGCTATTTCTAACCACTTATGCCCACCCGCTGTTAGCAGGCATCGTATTTGCTGGACTGTTTGCGGCGATTATGTCCACCGCTGATAGCTTCCTTAACATCGGTGCTGCAGCGTTGATCCACGATATCCCGAAATCCATTCGCGGCAAGGTGCTTGATAACGAACTGTTTTGGGCGCGCGTGGCAACGGTTGGCCTTGCTGTTCTGGCCTCTTTCTTCGCGCTTTATAGTTATTATGAGAACGGGGATCTGGTGGGCTTGCTGGGGGCCTTTGGCTGGGCGACGTTTGCTGCTGCATTGGTGCCTGTGGTGCTTATCGGTCTCAATTGGAAACAAGCATCGTCAACGGCTGCTATTGTGGCGATCAGTTCCAGCCTAATTATCAATTTCGGCATTGCGCTGTTTAAAATACAAATCCCCTACAATATCTCTGCAGGCTTTTTGGCGATGTTGGTATCACTGATACTGTTCATCACTATTTCCCTATTGGCGAAACCAAAACAGCTCCCACATGATATAGACAGGATTATGGATTTATGATCAGGGAAGCGGGGATTTAAAATGGCAGATAAAAAAAAGGGAACAAGCTGGAAGTTTTTCAGTAGTGAAATGGTGGGGATTGCTTTTGCTGTTATTTTGGCCTTGTGGCTGGAGGGTTGGTATGAAGATTTCCAGCGCAAGGAACGGGCGGATGAATTCCTCGAACGTATCAAGATTGAAGTAAGCCAAAACCGGGACGATTTAGCCTCTGCAATTGACGGCACTCAGGAAAGCATTGATGGCATCGGCAAAGTTTTTGCGAGCGGCGATGTGACGTTTCGCACACTTGCCCCCTTTTTAGAGATTGAAGGTGGGTCAACAACCAGTTCTGCGTGGACGACAGCACAAATGACACAGGCAATCAGTGAAATGCCGGTGGAAACAGTGACTTCGCTGGCCATTATTTATGATTCTCAGGCCTATTATGCTGACTATTTGAATTATTTTTTCCAACAATATGCTGATTTAACAATTGGGATTCGAATTGGTGAGAGCAGGCTTGTTAGTGCGCGTAAATTTCAGCAGCATCTATCAATTACTAATTCGCTTGCACGGCAAGTGTTAGAAAACTATGACGCTTTCCTTGGTATAAAACCGGAAGAAGCTGCAACACCGGAAGAGGCCGCCCCGTCAGAGAAAGTTGAAAGCTAAGCCAAACCTAGTTCCTGCAAAATGGTATCAGTATCTGCGCCTTTGCTAGGCGGACTATGCGGTGTGTTGGGGCTAGTGCGGCTGAACTTTGGCGTAGGGGCAGGTTGCACTGTGCCGTCAATTTCWACAAAGCTYTCRCGSGCTACRTTRTGCGGGTGYTTGTGGGCTTCCCAAAACGGCAGGATAGCTGCAAAGCAGGCGTCGGTGCCGTCAAGCAGCGTTTGCCATTCGGCGCGTGTTTTGCTTTTGAATACTTCCGCTAGTTCAATCTTTAGGTTTTTCCATTCGCCGGGGTTCATATGCTTTTGCATCCAGCTTTCRTCKAGGCCTGCGCGGTCRAYAAAYACYTGCATAAACTGCGGCTCGATYGCRCCGAAGCTMACATAGTGGCCGTCAGCRGTTTCAAACGTGCCGTAAAAATGCGCGCCGCCATCCAGTAAGTTGATACCGCGTGCAGGGGCCCAGCGGTGGCTTGCCATCAGCGAGTGGAAGATCGACATCAAGGCGCTGGAGCCTTCWACCATGCTGGTATCCACCACTTGGCCYTTSCCGGAKGTRCGGGCCTCAAGGATYGCGCATACAAGGCCGAARGCCAGCATCATRCCGCCGCCGCCGTAATCGCCCACAAGATTGAGCGGTGCGAGCGGTGGGCCGTCTGCGGGGCCCATAGCGTGYAGSGCRCCTGARAGCGCAATATAGTTGATGTCGTGCCCWGCRGTTTTGGCRAGMGGGCCRGTYTGRCCCCARCCKGTCATRCGGCCRTAWACRAGCTTCTCGTTRCGSSMKGCCACTTCGTCAGGGCCAAGRCCCAGTTTTTCCATAACGCCSGGGCGAAARCCTTCAAATAAGGCRTCAGCSGTTTCGCARAGCTTGAARAARACYTCTTTGCCTTCKTSGGWTTTCAAATCCAGCGCGATAGAGCGTTTACCGCGCCGGTTTATATCAACTTTAAAATCAGTAGGRGAGGCAGGGCCAGCCCGGTCAACCATGATCACTTCCGCGCCCATGTCGGCAAGCATCATGCCCGCAAATGGGCCGGGACCAATGCCAACCAGTTCGATAATTCTAACGCCTGCCAATGGTCCNATGATATTTCCTTACCTGTGTCGCTTTATTTAGGRGCCATCCTTGCKGCGGCGTCCATGCGTATTGTCTCTCCGTTAAGGTAGGCGTTTTCAACGATATGGCCAGCAAGTTTRGCATATTCGTTWGGTTGGCCRAGGCGYTTCGGGAAGACAACCTGCTGCGTCAGGCTTTCAACGGCAGCTTCTGGCAAGCCATCAAACAGCGGCGTGTGGATGAAGCCCGGCGCGATTGTCATCACGCGGATGCCTTGCCGCGATAGTTCGCGGGCGAGCGGCAGTGCAAGGCTGGCGACGCCGCCCTTAGAGGCCGCGTAGGCGGCTTGCCCGATTTGGCCTTCGAACGCCGCGACAGAGGCGGTGTTGATGATCACGCCGCGCTCCCCGTCGGCATTTGGCTCGTTATGCTGCATGGCTTCTGCTGCGTGCGCTGCAACGTTGAAAGTGCCGATCAGATTGACGCTGATGATTTTCTGAAAAAACGCCAACGGATTGCGGTTGCCTTCACGGTCGAGCACTTTCTGCGGGGTGGCGATGCCAGCGCAGTTCACTGCAATATCAACGCTGCCGTATGTTTCGCGCGCCAACGCCATTGCGGCACCAACTTCGGCTTCATTCGAAACGTCGGCCTTTTTGTAGGTCACTTTGCCGCCGTGGGCAGCTTCCATTTCAGCGCCGAGCTCATCATTGAGGTCAATGATCAACACGTTGACGCCTTGCGCTACAAAATATTCAGTGGTCGCACGGCCAAGGCCGGATGCGCCGCCGGTTACTACGGCAGTTTTTCCTGATAAATCCATGGGGGCCTCCTCAGTGGGGGGTTATTTTTTTGGTAAGCTACAGCGGGTTTTGTCGGTGCTGCGGCCTTTGGAAAAGGTACATTCAAATGCGGGTTCGCCGGACGGTTCGCCTTCGGCATTTTCGTAAAGTGTTATCATGCGGATCGTCGCGTCGTCGCCYTTGAGGCTAACGTGCGCRAAMCCCCACACTTGCGTATAGGCATTTTCTTCGTCGGCAGTTGTTTTGCCGCGCGCATAATGGGTTGTTAGCTGTGGGTACGCGGCTTCCTGTTTGGCAAGGAATTTGGCGTGCACTAAGCGGGACTTTGARAAAGACCCTGAAACAATATGCAGCAGCGGTGTGATTTTTTCTCCGGCGGCGATTTCGTCTTTCATCGCGGTCTCGCAGCTGTCTTCCTGCACCTCGAGCGTATGCTCGTGMCCRGCGAAATAGGCATCAGCRTASCGGCACAATATYGGGAGAAGYACYGGGCGCAGMGCATGCGACTGCTCRAAYTTRTTRCCGCCTGASGACCAAAGCGGGTGGTGGCCRATAACGAATTTCCATTTGGCGGTGGAATTTTTAAGCGCGTCCTCTAGCCAGACGAGCATATTCTTTTCCGCATCGTTTTGCGGTTTGATATGCGGTTTTGGCGTGAGCATTTCGCTCTCATCACGGTTTTCGCTTCCATCGTCGTTTTTATTGGCTTCGTAAACCGTCAGTTCCGTCAATAAAATCTGGGTATCGATAACAAATATCTCGACATCGCCGCCCGCATTCTTAGGCTTAACCCTGTAGAAAAGACCGCGCATGTCGAAGGGTTTACTGGTCGAGAGGAATTTTACTTGGGCCGCAACACCTTTGCGTTTGCCGCGCCAGTCATGGTTGCCAAGCGTTGGATAAATCCTGAAATCAGCATTATCGTCCATAAGGGGTTTGAACGGCACGGTGAAAATTTTGTCCAACCGTTCATTGTCGTCTTCAGTGTCCTCGCCGTCGATCCCGTCTGGGTAAATATTGTCTCCCAGCATAACGCCGAACTTGCAGTCATTAGTCTGGCAATAGGTGCGCAGCGTTGCGGCGGTTTCAGTAAGCCCGCTTTCGCCCGGTGCCCAAAATTCACCGCGAATACCCCACCAGCCACCAATGAAGGAATACCAGGGCGTAACCGCGCCCGTATCACCTATTGCCACAAAGCCAATGGATTTTTCTTCTGCGATGGTTAGTGTTTCAACGGCTGCTGCTGTGGCCTTCGTATTTTCTGGAGATTGCTGAGCAAGCGCATAAGCTGATGTTGCCACGAGAGCAGCGCCCAAGGCGAGGCCTTTAATAAGGCGGTAAGGACGGATAGAAATCATCACAATGTTCCTTCAAAATAGCGTCGTCAGCTATAGGGCGCCCCATTCTAATTGCGCCTGCAAACAAATCCTTGCGAGCACAACACGAAAAGCTGGACGCATCCCTATATCACTTTATTGTAATCGGAAACGAGGCAATTACAGCTTGGCATCTTCACTATGCACACCCACATAACGGCTCAATTGCGAAAACTCAACATTCGGGAGATAKCGGATGAGTATCGGCACMACAGAATTTGACTATGATTTGTTTGTTATCGGCGCGGGTTCGGGCGGCACAAGRGCCAGCCGCATMKCAGCMAGCTTYGGCGCRCGCGTWGCTATWGCAGAAGAATACCGCGTGGGCGGCACKTGCGTGATCCGCGGCTGTGTGCCKAAAAAGCTGCTSGTATATGCCTCCCATTTTGCAGAAGATTTCGAGACAGCTAGAGGCTACGGCTGGACAATTGGCGAAACCAGTTTCGATTGGAAAAAGCTGATTGCCCGCAAAGATACGGAAATTGACCGCCTAAACGGACTTTATATAAACACGCTTAATAATGCGGGGGTTGAGATTATGCTTGGCCGCGCGGTTGTTGAAGGCCCAAATACCATTCGCATAGGCGATAAGATAATTACGGCTGACAAAATACTGGTGGCAGTTGGCGGCTGGCCAAGCATGCCAGATGTGCCGGGCATTGAGCATGCGATTACATCCAATGAAGCGCTGCATCTTGAAGAATTCCCTAAGCGCATCGTTGTTGTTGGCGGCGGTTATATCGCTGTGGAATTTGCCGGTATTTTTAGTGGGATGGGCAGTGAAGTAATCCAGCTGTATCGCGGGGAACAGATTTTGCGCGGGTTTGATGATGATATCCGCAATCGGTTGGCGGATGAGATGCGCAAAAAAGGCATGGATGTACGTGTCGGCGTGAATGTAACCGCTATTGAGAAAACAGAGGCCGGTGTTTCCCTTACGCTAACGGACGGCACGACACTGGAAGCGGATGCCGTTATGTACGCGACCGGTCGTTCCGCCAATACCAAAGGGCTGGGCCTGGATACTGCAGGCGTGGAATTGGCCAAGAACGGGGCAGTTAAAGTAGACGCATACGGCAAATCAAATGTGCCAAGCATTTTTGCTGTGGGCGATGTAACGGACCGGGTGCAGTTAACCCCTGTGGCCATCAAAGAAGGTCACGCTTTTGCACTGACCGAATTTGGCGGCATAACTGTTTCGCCAGAGCACGATGCGATCCCGACAGCTGTCTTCTCGCAGCCGCCCATTGGCACTGTGGGTCTTTCCGAGGCTGACGCGCGCGACAAGTTCGGCGATATTGATGTGTACGAGAGTGATTTCAGGCCTATGAAGCATACGCTTGGTGGTTCTGATGAGCGGGCGTACACCAAGCTGATCGTTGATAAGGCCACTGACAAAGTCGTAGGCGCGCATATGATTGGGCT
>JAESRJ010000041.1 GCA_016764715.1 Kordiimonadaceae bacterium
TCATGCGCATGGAAGCGGGCCTTGATACCGGCGGTGTTTTTGCGCTCACGGAAATAGCAATTGATCCAGCCGACACAACGGCCAGTTTGCATGATAGACTGGCGACTGCAGGGGCCAACGCGATTGGCGGTGTACTTTCCTCTTTTGAGGATGGGAGCGCACACGCTGTTGAACAAGCCGCTGAGGGCGTCACCTATGCGCATAAAATAGATAAATCAGAAGCGCGCATCAACTGGTCAAAACCCGCCGCAGAAATAGACCGACAGGTACGTGGGCTATTTCCCTTCCCTGGGGCATGGTTTGAGTATGACGGCGAGCGTATAAAAGTTCTCGGCGGAAAAGCGGTCGGTCGATCTGGCGCTGCAGGCGTTCTGCTTGATGAGGCGCTATTGGTTGGCTGCGGAGAAGGAGCATTCCAAATATCACGGCTCCAGCGCGCAGGAAAGGGGCCGGTAATGGCAGAGGACTTTTTGCGCGGCAAGCCTGTGGCGGCCGGTGCTGTTTTTTTCTAATCCGTTTCTCCCGTTGCCAAAGATGGGTGTTTTCGCTTACCAAAGGCCCCGTGCCCTTAGCAGGGCGACACAGATATAGGGAACGCAGTGAGTGCAGCGCTTTAAGCTTACAATTGAATATGACGGTCGCCCTTATGCTGGGTGGCAGCGGCAAGATAATGCGCCGTCTGTTCAGCAAGCGATTGAAGAAGCTGTTGCAAAGTTTGAAGACGGCCCCGTAGTGGTTCAGGGATCGGGCCGTACGGACGCAGGCGTGCACGCTTTGGGGCAGGTTGCGCATGTTGATATCAGCCGTGAAATTACGGCCTTTAAATTCCAGGGCGCTTTGAATTTCCACCTACACAAGACACCGATATCCATTTTGGCCTGTGAGCCAGTGGACACTGAATTTCATGCGCGCTTTTCAGCTAAGCGGCGGCACTATATATACCGCATCCTCAACCGCCGACCGCCGACCACTTTTGATCGCGGGCTAGTATGGCATGTGAAAACACCACTTGATGCAGACGCGATGCACGATGCCGCACAGGTTTTGGTGGGAAAGCATGATTTTACCACGTTCCGATACATACACTGCCAGTYWACTAGCCCCGTAAAAACGGTTGATTACCTAACGGTGGCACGCGAAGGTGAGACGATATTGATAAAAGTCGGTGCTTTATCGTTCCTGCACCACCAGATACGGTCAATCACCGGRTCGCTTAAGATGGTGGGCGAAGGCAAATGGAGCAAAGCGGACCTGAAAGCATCACTCGATGCAAGAGACAGGGATGCGCTTGGTTTTAATGCGCCGCCTGACGGCCTGTACTTCAGTCACGTTGAATTTGATTAATTGGCGCGTGCCAATAAGACGGTCAGCAAATTATTGCAAATTCTGACCGTGTTATTCTTATCATTCACCTTTAAAACTATACCTTAAGCTGCGGCTCTGGTCGGTGAAGCAAGCATAGCAAAGAGGGCGCTTGCGTCTGCAGTTTTGCGGAGTTTTTCGCATGTGGCATTGTCGCGCAGGAGGCGAGATACTTTTGCCAGGGCTTTCAGGTGATCTGTGCCAGCTTCTTCCGGTGCAAGCAGCATGAACACTAAGTCTACGGGGTGATCATCTACCGAATCGAAATCGATCGGCGTAGCCAGTTTGGCAAAAATACCGGTAACGCCTTTAAGGCCATCAATCCGCGCATGCGGAATAGCGACGCCTCGGCCAACGCCAGTGCTGCCCAGTTTTTCGCGCTCTAGCAATTTGGCAAAAATTTCGCGTTCGTTTAGCCCGGTTTTCAGAGCCATCTGACGTGCCAGTGCTTGCACCGCTTGTTTCTTGCTGGATGCCTTAAAGTCCGCGAGAATACAGTCTGCTGAAAGCAGGTCCTCGATTTCCATACCCTTGATCTTTCTGCCGAACCCCCTGTCCTCCCGGAGGTCCGGTTTTTAAATAGCGTACTAAGTTCTAATAGCTCAATGTTACATCACTTACGTGCGTGTCGGCAAAGCTAACTCGGACTGATCCAACCCACATTGCCGTCGCTCCGTTTGTACACAACTTCAAGCGCGTCATTCTTGCAGTTACGGAACATAAARGCGTCAGCATCCGATAAGTTCATCATCATAACAGCGTCGCCGACACTAACGTTCGGAATTTCTGTTTTGCTTTCAGCAATGATAATGGGCTGATCGTCTTGGGCGCCGTCCGTGGCTACTTCTTCGTCATCGGTCTCCGCAACAAGCGTGTAATCCTGAGCCAATTCTAAACTGACTTCACGTTGCGGCATTTTGTGACGGCTTTTAAGGCGTCGTTTGTATCGACGCAACTGTTTTTCTACTTTTTCTGCTGCCATTTCAAAAGCAGCATACGGATCGTCAGCTTCCCCGCGGCTTTGTAGGTTGATTCCTTGGTTGGCGTGAAGCGATACGTTAGAGCGGTATTTATGACCTTCTTTCTCAAATCTTGTCGTAGCATCAATGGTGCGGTTGAAATATTTGTCTGCAACACTTGCAAGGCGACCTTCAACATGAAGTGTTAGAGCATCGCCAACTTTCATTTTTCGTCCGGTTACATTGATTTSCATAAAGGCACTCTTCCTTTCTGAGTGGTCGGGGAGACCACTATCGTTACTCGAGCCACTGTTGGCTCAAACTACGGCTGAAGTGTGGAAATTAGCGTCAAGCTCCCCAGCTAATTTCTTCGCCGTATTGGTGGTCCTTGCGACCACAATTTGAGCCTACCACAAAAGAAGCTGTATGTATGGTTAACGGAGAGTGTTYTTTTCAAATTAATGATTCTAAAGGGTTTTATCGAGCAAGAATTCTAGCTGACCGATGAAAAAACAAAACGACTCAGTTGGTCATGTTCTTTAGGCGTCGGCGCTGCACGGAAGAGGGGATTTTCATCGCATCACGGTATTTAGCMACTGTGCGCCGCGCAATGTCGATTCCCTCGGCTTTCATCAGAACAACAAGTTTGTCGTCTGAGAGGATTTTCGTTGGATCTTCTCCGTCAGTTAGCTCTTTTAACCGGAATTTTACCGATTCGGCAGAATGCGCATCACCGCCGTCAGCCGCAGAAATCGAAGAGGTGAAAAAATACTTCAATTCGAACATACCGCGCGGGCACGACATGAATTTGTTATTGGTCACGCGAGAAACAGTCGATTCGTGCATTTCAATTTCTTCTGCAATGTCTTTGAGTGTCAGGGGTTTGAGGAAGCGCACGCCGTGTTCAAAAAACAGGGCCTGTGTTTTTACCAGTGCCGTYGCCACTTTTAAAATTGTGCGGGCGCGTTGGTCCAGTGCTTTSACCAGCCAATTGGCGTTTGAGACACACTCAGAAACRAARGCTTTGGTTTCYTTGCTGCCGTCAACTTCCTTCAGYTCGTTRATATATTGYGARTTYACMARCACRCGSGGCAATGTGTCAGTATTCAGTTCTACAATCCACGTACCGGCCTTACTTTTTCGAATGAAAATATCGGGAATAACAGGCTGCACCGTTACGCCGCCATGCCCGAAACCTGGTTTTGGGTTGAGCAGCCGGATCTCACGCACCATATCCGCGATGTCTTCCTGGTCCACACCGCACAAACGGCGCAGCGCTGGCATATCTCGTTTGGCTAACAGGTCGAGGTTTTCAATAAGCGCTCGCATCGCAGGGTCGTATCGGTCGAGCTCAATAAGCTGAATGGCCAGACATTCAGAAAGGTTTCGGGCAAAAATTCCCGAAGGTTCCAGGGTTTGTAGGGCAACTAGGGTTTTTTCTACGTGCTCAGTCTCAATACTGAGCCTTTCGCCAACCTCTATTACGGCGTCGGCATCTACATATCCGCCGTCGTCAACCAGATCGATCAGGTGGATTGCGACAAGCCGTTCAATGGGRTCATTGAGCARTACAGCCATTTGGCGYGTCAGAAAATCTTGTAAGTTTTCTTCGCCTTCAAGCGTTTGGTCTAGGCTGCGTTCATCACTAAAGCCGCCGCCGCCTTTTACCGCACCGCCGCCATCGTAACTTAAGCCGCTGGAGCCCGCGCTTTGCATATCCGCGCGGTCGGACACGGCGTCATTATTGTAAACATTGGTTTCTAAGTTGGTATCAAGCGCAGAATCTGCTGTGGTACCTGTATCAAGGGCGCTTTCGATGCCTTTATCCGCAGCGATAAGCCCGTCACCACCATCGCCGGCGTCGTTACTTGTATCGCCAGAATTGTCGCGGAGCCCCTCATCGGTTGCCGTGCCACCTTGCTCGCCGCCTTCTTGTACGGCAGTGCTATCAGCGTTTGGRTCYCKAACYTCYARMAGCGGRTTTTTTTCKACTTCYTCGGTTACRTAATCCGCCAAATCAAGATTAGAAAGCTGCAAAAGCTTGATCGCTTGCTGCAGTTGAGGCGTCATCACCAGTTGCTGGCTCTGCCTTAAATCTAATCTAGGGGTTAACGCCACTTTGGCTCCTTATACCCGTTACAAACTGAAGCTTTCGCCGAGATAAACTCGCCGAACATCTTCGCTTTTAAGAACTTCGTCTGCAGTACCTTCAAACAATACGCTGCCTTCGTAAATAATATAGGCGCGGTCAATAATATCGAGTGTTTCCCGCACGTTATGGTCGGTAATCAAAACACCGATCCCGCGGTCTTTTAGCTGAACTGTCAGATCGCGAATGTCGGATATTGCGATGGGGTCGATGCCYGCRAAWGGYTCATCCAGCAGAACAAAATTTGGYCTCGCGGCGAGTGAGCGCGCGATTTCGCAGCGCCGGCGTTCACCGCCAGACAAGGCAAGAGCCGGTGTGTTACGCAAATGCTCGATCGAAAATTCTTCCAACAGTTCATTGAGCATGGCATCGCGCAGCGCCCGGTCAGGCTCCGCCACTTCAAGTACCGCTTGGATGTTTTCAGCAACCGTCATGCTGCGGAAAATGGATGTTTCTTGCGGCAGATAGCCAATGCCCATGCGAGCACGGCGGTACATCGGCAGATGTGTTATGTTTTCGCCGTCCAGCTCAATGCGGCCTTGGTCTGGCGCAATCAGCCCCGTGATGGAATAAAAGCATGTAGTTTTTCCTGCGCCGTTGGGGCCAAGCAATCCAACAACCTCACCGCGTCTAACGCTTAAGGAAATATCACGCAGCACAGGTTTCCCGGAATAGGATTTAGCGATGCCGCTAATTACCAAGCCTGCTGCAGCAGGCTCGTTCCCTGGGATGTTTTGATCATTTAAACTCATTACGTGCTTTACCTTTGACCAAATCAAAATCCGACCGCTAAGGGCTGGGGTTCGATTGGCTCATTTTATGCATGCGCAGTCTCAATAAATCATGAACAAGCGCAGCATTCCATAAAAATTTGGTTTTTTTTACTTTTGGCGTCGATTTTGCTTTAGCGGAGGGCTGAGGTGAAACTGAACGACCGGGGTAAATGGTTGGCGTGCGAGAGGCAGCAGCCTTTTAGTTCTTACTGTCTTTTTTCGTCGGAACATTGAAAGTGCCAGTTACACGGCCTGTGCCGTCACTGCCAGACTGCCCGTCTAGCTTTGCCAAGCCTGTTTCAAGGTTAATCTCGAGCCTGCTGCCACGCAGTACATTTTTATTTTGTGTGAAAACAACATTGCCGCCAATTGTTATCAGCCGGCGTTCCACATCATAGATGCCCCAATTTCCAGTGCCGGAGAATGACTTTTCTTTGGAAATAAGCGTCACCGCGCCCTGGGCATCCAACCGCGAAATGCTTGGGTTGTCGCCGTCGTTACCACTTTCAAAAAACACTGTTAGGGTGTCTGAGGTTAAGGTCATGTCGCCTTGAATAACCTGCACGGCACCTTTGTAAATTGCTCTGCCCTGCCTTTGTTGCAGCTCGAGCCTTTCGGCTGAAATATCAAGCGCTTGATACGTATCATGGTCTTTCAACACAGACTGAGCCCCGGCGGAAAAACTGAAGCATGATACCAATAGAAAGGCTGCGGTTATAAGGGCTTTTTTCATAATGACGCGGTGCTCCAGAAGGCTTAATTCTTGCCTGTGGCGATTGATTTGGGTGATTTTTCTGTCGGTCGCTTCGGGATGATATGCATAGAKACCCCGCCTTCAAAGATAGCGATTTCTTTGTCTGCATCGATAAACARCTGCGACGCCTTGAATGTACCAAGTTNNSMYSMKCCGRTNANCGRCYCTTGGCCGTTAGCTGTGTGGTTTTTCAGGTCAACCTCGGCGCCTSCMRYSWYAWMMATMWWRWMGYCRYCYSAAACCATATGAACGCCGCCMACMAGTACAAGCGAACTTTCYCKGAAATTATARAGSCCHGTGCGCGCYGTWACTGTKGCTGGGCCCGTTGTTTCCARCATCATYTGKGCTTTGATRTCGGTWAGCCGKGCATTRGGYGCATCAGGGCYRTCGCGYARCCCKGTYGCSGCTTCYACATGAAACAGGCGGTCATYHGYRTCTGTWCCYACATARTGCATATTGACCATGCTCATCATGGTRTCGCCTTGYGCRACTTCRTCYGTBGAAAGCGTAAAGCTAACTTCWGTATCGTCRAGGTAGGGCCACAGWATGGTAAYGACGGCGAGCACTGCCGCGCTAATRGGYAAKATAACCCGCATYAGACGCACAAAACCATCCCAATTGGGGCTCATCCCTTTGCTGCGCGTAGGCCTTAAAGCCGCGCGCGCACCCTGTTGGGCGCTTGTTTTACTATCAAAATGCTCGGGCGTTGTTGGCATTAAAGGGTTGGTTTTTCTGTCATAGTTGATCAAATTTCGACGYGTCAGCGCGGCTTCAGCTCCCTTTAGTGAGAGAAAATATCCATCTCACCGTAGCCTGCTAAATCCATCTCGCAGCGTGTTGGCAAAAAGGCGAATGCGGCCTCTGCAATGTGGGTTCTACCTTCGCGTTCCAGCATCATATCTAGTTTTGCTTTTACAGTGTGTAAGTATAGCACATCAGACGCCGCATAGTTTTTCTGGGCGTCACTAATTTCGTCAGCWCCCCAATCRCTTGATTGCTGCTGTTTATCAAGCGATACGCCAGCTAGCTCGCGGCAYAGGTCTTTCAGGCCGTGGCGGTCCGTATARGTACGCACCAGTTTCGAGGCGATCTTTGTACAGAAAACAGGATGTGTATCCACGCCCAGATATTTCTTCATCACCGCTACATCAAAGCGGGCGAAATGGAATATCTTGGTGATGCTTGGGTCTGTCAGTAATGCTTTCAGGTTTGGCGCTTCGTACATGCCCTGTTTGAACTTCACCATATGAGCGTTGCCGTCGCCGCTAGAAAGCTGCACCAGACACAATCGGTCTCGGTGTGGGTTTAGGCCCATGGTCTCACTGTCAATGGCAACCGTGCTGCCCAGATCAAGCCCATCAGGTAGATCGCCGTCATAAATATAATTGGCCACGTAGCCCTCCAGTGCGGAATGAATTTTACATAGTATAGAAGGCCTTGTGGCAGAAAAAAGATCAAAGTGCGAGGGATTGTGGCTGCTCTCGTTTTTTTGTTCTATTTGAGCCTGGGTTTTGCGACGGTGATAGGATAGGCGTTCATGAACGGAAGGCTGGCCTCATCGCAAACCGGTACTCGTGCATATGTCGGCGACGGGCATTCGCGAAACGCATACTATGTATGTAAAAAAGCTGGCTTGAAGCGAGGCGCGCCTGCGCTATTTTCTGCGGTAAACATAATTGAGTAAGGCGTTACAAATGACAGTGGCATCACTAGAGCAAATATTATCGGATTTCGAAACGGGCGGCTGCGAGGCCATCGAAACTGGCCCAGGGTGGGATCAGGGCCGAGCGACCTTCGGCGGTTTGGCGGCGGCGCTCGCGGTTTCTGCAATGCAAAAGCCGGTCTCTGAGGACAAGCCGCTGCGTTCCATGCAGGTTATTTTCGCGGCACCTATGCCTGCGTCTGGTGCTGTAGCAAAGGCCCGTGTTTTGCGAAATGGCCGGTCGGTTGCGCTAACGTCTGTTGATATATCCGTGGGCGAAGATGTTGTTGTGCATGCCAGCGCGACATTCGGTGCTGGGCGACCAACCTTAGCCGTAGAGAGCACAGCAGACTTTGCGCCGAGATCCCGTGAAGGGGTGACAGCATTTAACGCTAAAGCTGTTGGCGCGCCGCGTTTCCTTGACAGGTTTGAATTGCGCTGGGTTAAAGGTGGTGGTCCAGGTTCGGGCTCGAAAAGCCATAAAATAGGCGTCTGGGCGCGTAACACGGAAAAAGTTGACGCTTTCCCAGAAGCAAAAATTATTGCGCTCGCTGATATCCCGGCGCCAATTGTGATGAGCCATTATACCTATCCTATCATTGGTAGTTCCCTGTCGTGGTCGCTCGAGTTTACCGTGCCTGCTGCGGAAGCAACTGGCGATTGGTTCTATATGGAATTTGAAATGGACGCGGCGGCAAGCGGTTATTGCCAGCAAAGTGGTCGTATTTTCACGGAAACAGGTAAACTAATAGCCGTAACACGCCAATGCATGGTTTATTTCGAACCGAAGTAAATGGAAAGTTGGTGCCCTGAAGAAGACTCGAACTTCCACGTCCACAAGGGACACTAGCACCTGAAGCTAGCGCGTCTACCAATTCCGCCATCAGGGCACCGTATGAATTGGTTCCGGGGATTTAGCCCGCCACCYGCCGGGTGTCAAGCWTCATCGCKCCCTGTAAGYRAACTGTTTATCTTTAAAGMAGGCCCATGCCGAYCAAGGCGAATAARCCMACGCCGAGYASYAGGCGGTARAGAASGAATATRCCCAYGCTGGCACGCTGGAGCCAGCGCATCARRAAATGAATGGATACCAGTGCTGCCCCGCAGGAAAAGGCTGCCCCTATGGCTGCGTTGATGAGCATTTCTGTGGGTATTGTGCACGCAACACTTAACGCGGTTGCTGCGCCAGAGGCGATAATCGCTGGAATAGAGAGCGGATCATTTGCTTTCAAGAGCTGGCAAGCAGAGCTCTCATTCGTGATGGCATCCTGGTATGTCAGTGAAGCGCACCGCCACAGTTTGCGACACTGCAACCCCAGACATTCGAACGCAAAATCAATGAGCTGTTAATATCGCCGCTAGACAGTTACTTTGGATTAGGTAATCAATAATAGAGCAACGAAAAAGGATTGAATTGAAGATAATAAATGGGATAGGTTTGCTGCGCTAGAGAAAGGCTGCTTAATTTGAGATAGGGAATAAGCAGAGACTCCAATTCCTGAAATTCGACCTACCCCCATTCTATTTGATGGCGGAAATTTTTTAAAACTATGACAGGATTTACTGTGATTCTTAAGAAAAATCCTTGGTTGTGGGCTACATTGTTTATCCTAGCAACAAGTCCGTTGTTGTTCGGGAGTGCCCGGCCCGTTTGGCGATGGATGTGGGTGGTTCTTATCGGCGCTTTCGCAATTGGTGCTTTTGTCGGGCAACTCCGACGAAATTGGACGCGACATGAAACCTCATTTCTAACTTATCTCTCCATGTTATCGTTACTATTCTTACTATCTGCGCTACTTCCACCCATGTTGATAGGGAGCGCAGATTTAAATTTATCTATAGGAGCAGATACCAAGAACTTTGGTCTCAACTTGACCCAAATAGAGACTACAACTGCGTTCTTCGCCTCAAATTTCTTTCTCTTCTGCATCGTCTTTTTCTCAACGAAAAGGAGACAAGATGCGCTGTTCCTACTCACTTGGGCAGGAAACTTTGTAACCTTGTATGCCTGTTATGGATTGATCGTCTATTTTAGTGGCAATGATAGTATTCTTTGGTGGGAAAAGTGGGTCGGTCAAAACTCTCTGTCTTCTACGTTCGTCAACAGGAATAACTTCGCTACATATTGCGGCCTCGGGCTTTGTGTTGTGGTTGGTCAAATCCTGACACTGATCAACAGTAAATCGGACGGCAGAAACTCTGAGCCTTCGAAGACAGGCGACTTGATATATACCCTCACCGCGACCGGTTTGTGGAAACTGGCGCAACTTATCCTATTATTAACTGCACTGGTGTTAACGGCCTCCAGAGGAGGGATTACAGCATCGATTATCGCACTTGCATTATTTATTGTCCTGGGGCTCCAGCCGAAAAGGAGGGGAATTACTAAAAATATACTACTAGTCGGTGCATTTGTGACAGTTTTTGTAGCTGTATTTTCACTCAGCGGAGACAATATTTTCAAGCGCGTGACAAAAGATTTAGACCTAGACCAACGCTTTGTGGCATACCCTGCCATTGCCGATGCCATTTCAGATCGCCCTTATTGGGGGCATGGCCTAGGCAGTTTTGAAGGAAGTTTCCAATTATACCGTCCGGACACACTTCCAACTCTTTTCACGAGGGCCCATAGCGATTTTCTGGAAATTATTTTTTCTGTTGGATTGGTAGGAGCACTGCCTATAATGTTGCTGATATTAAGCTGTATTTCATTACTGCTTAGAGGGCTAAATCGAGACCCCCGATACAGACCCTTAGTTCTGACTGGAATAGCATCAACGGCTCTTGTCTTGACCCACTCACTGCTAGACTTTTCCTTTCAAATTCCGGCGATATCTTATTTTTTCTTGACTGTTTTGGCCACTTGTTGCCGGGTAGCTATAGATTCTGACGATCCATCCAATAGAGACGATCCATCCAATAGAAATAYATCCCATGAATGAGGGTATCACCTCTGTTATGAACATTAATACCGTAGCAAAAAACAGCGAGTCTCTCGGAGTGTCCGTGCATATCAATTTTTGCCGGAAGGCAAGTTTTTCCTTCATGTCACCCAAATGCCATTAGTTAACTGGAAGGGACCTTGCGATTTCATTTTAGTTAGTTGTTCAGTGTCTACTGACCACGCTAGTCTGTTGTTACTATGCTTTCATTTTGGATTCTAAGGCGCCCCAACGCAGTCGAGGATGTTTTAGTTAGAGCATTTCCGGTTTATTCTGGAGCATACCCGTCGGCGGCAAAATAGTTTAGGAAATCCTGTTTGCTGAACATAGACAATATCTTACCTGTATCCTTACAAAGGGCCTCAATAGTGCGTGGAGCCATGCGTCTAAGATGAGCTTTGGGTTTTGAGAAGGCGAGCCCTATCGGGTGAAGGTCGGACGAACAGGGCGGTAAGAACAAAGGCTAGGCGCTGCGATCGCTGATGGCTTCTCTGGCCGCAGCCATTTTATTGGTAGCCAGATTATTCATAATAACAACATCGCCTTTTTGCAGTGTTGGCGCCAAATGTGTTGAGATGTAGGCTAGGAATGCAAGACCATCTATGGTTGCGGAATGGAATAGGCGCGGCCACATGTTGATGCGATTGGCAGACATGCATTTGGCGGTGCCGCTTTTCACACCGACGATACCCCGGTACCAGTGCACAGTGCAGGCGCCGGGTACAGGCAAAACCAAAACTGGCCGCATATGGACCCGTTTGCGCTACGAGCGCGATTGGCAGAGCAATGCTGCGCCAGCCTTCTATTACCGCTATTCCGCTGACAGAAAAGGCGCCCGGCCGCAGGATCACCTCAAGGATTACTGAGGTTTTCTGCATGTGGACGGTTATGCCGGATATGAAAAGCTTTAGGGTAGCGGCAAGAATACCGAAGTTGCCTGCCTCGCACACGTTCGACGCAAGTTTGTTGATATCTATAAAGCCAACGGTTCACTGGTGGTGGAGTGGCCCCCATTTGGACCGGACAGTCTGACATAAGCATATGCTCAGGAGTATTCCTAAGCATATGCTTATGTCTTACAATAATACCCACATTGAATACTCAGATATTGAGATCCTGCCGCATGGCGGTGGTCGTCGCCGGAGGTGGTCAACGGATGCTAAGTTGGTGGTCGTTGAAAAAGGTATTGAGCCCGGCGAAACGGTGTCGCGTGTTGCCCGCCATCGCGGCGCTGCACCCACTTTGCTGTACCGCCGGCGCAAACTGATGAGCGGAGGGGGGAGCTTGTTGCAGTGAGCAGTGTCGAACGCGTTATCGGAGCGTCTGAGGTTAAGCGACGTGAGAAGCAAGTGCGTGAGCTTGAACGTATGCTGGGCAACAAAACCATGGAGAATGGGATACGTCGTGAGGCGCTGGACTAAGCCGATCAAAAAAACAAACCTTGCGCCTGCCGTTGTTGTCGAAAAGCGGTGGCCTGTGAGTACGGTCGCTGAGGCCATGCAGGTCTCGGGGTCTAACTTGCACGACCGACTGAATGGGAAAGCCCGTAAGCGGGGCCGTTATAAGATGCGTGAAGACAGGGAGCTTGCTGCCGATATCAGCCGCTTGGTCGATGTGCGACCAACGTATGGGTATAGCCGCATTGCCGGTCTTTTGAATAAAGGCCGCCGTGGAAGGGGTTTGCTACCAGTCAATCATAAACGGGTCTTTCGGATTATGGCAATCAACGGTTGGTTGCTGACCAAATATACTGTACGGCCTCAACGGCGCATCCATGACGGGAGGGTCATTGTCATGCACTCGAACCTGCGCCGGCGCTCGGATGCATTTGAATTAACCTGTTGGAACCAGGATAAGGTCCGCGTTGTTTTTGTCATTGATGCCTTTGACCGAGAAATCATTGGCAGGGATGCGGACGGCTTGCGCGGCGTCAGCGGCGATATGGTACGAAACTTGATGCTCCAAGCTGTGGAGAAACGGTTCGGCACCTTAAAAACACCATCACTGTTAGAGTTTTTGACTGACAACGGCAGCTGTTACACCGCCAAAGAAACACGAGATTTCGTAGCAGCCCTAGGCCTCAAGCCTTGCTTCACACCGGTCAGGAGCCCGCAATCAAACGGCATGGCAGAAAGCTTTGTCAAAACTTTCAAGCGCGATTGTACACTTAGATCAATCCCTTGCCGGATGCAACAACGGTGCTACAGTCACTCAGCAGGTGGTTCGAAGATTACAATGAAAACCGCCCTCATAGCGGGCTCAAATGGAAATCTCCCCGAGACTTCATCAAGGCTCAAGTCTGAAACCCGTCAGACTGTCCGGCGAAATGGGGGCAACTCCAGGTGGCTAAAGAAGCCGTAGAGCGCATCGCTGGGTTATACGGCATTGAGAAGAAAATCAGACGACAACCGCCTGATATCAAAAAGAGCGTGCGGCAGGAGCATGCCAAGCCGCCGCTGGAAACCTTGCAGGCTTGCTACCAACCCAACAGAACAGGATACCCGCCAAATCCACGCTGGCTGGGGCTATTCGTTAAGCGATCACCAGATTGAAGCAATTGAAGGTCTATCTGACGGACGGATGGCTCGCCATTGATAACAACCCGACGGAACGCTGCATGGGCTCTATAGCGCTCGGCCGCAAAACTTCCTCTTCTACGGCTCTGATAAGGGTGGTGAACGCGCAGCCGCTGCTTATATGCTGCTGGAAAAACCGCAAGCCTATCTGACTTGGGTGTTACCATCGCATACCATCCGATCAATCGCGTCGATGAGCTCTTGCCCTGGAACTTTAACGATAACAGGCTCAAAGAAGTAGCTTAAGGGAATTCCTCGGGCGGTTACGATCATTCGTTCTCTTTATCGGATGATCGTATGGCGCAGGAGGCCAAAAGCCATACGATCAGACGCCCGGAATATATCAGTCACTTGCTGGCAACTTGTGTTAAGAAACATCACGTTAAATTGCTATTTATCCAGCCTGGCAAGCCGCAGCATAATGCCTATGCAGAGCGCTTTAACCACACTGTCAGCTATGATTGGTTGAACCGATATATATTCCAAACCATCGACGACGTTCAGCAGGCCGCTACAGCTTGGCTCTGGACTTAC
>JAESRJ010000042.1 GCA_016764715.1 Kordiimonadaceae bacterium
AATTATTCGCCAAGCAATGGGCGAGTTGAACCAAAAAARCAGCCACCAACATTCGCCCGCCGAATAGATATTTTTTGTTTAGTAAATTAGGGGGCGGCCATCACTGAAAACCAACGGATTCACATGGCAATTGACATGCTCGTTAAGCGCGGCATGTGGAAAAGCCATGCATACCCGCTGGGTCACAGAGTTCTTCGTAGATTTGGTGTCTCGTTGCGGCCGCCGCCTTTTTCTACCGGCACGTCGTTAGCGTGGGGGTTTAGCCTCTATTTTGCTGTTGCATGGGGCGCAGTGATGGCTTTCATCCAACCTAATATTGGTATCACGCTGCTTATTTCCGCCCCATTGGCCGGCGGGCTTTTTGGCGCTTTTATGGCCTTATTTTACCGGAAGCGTGCCGGAGAATTGAAGTTACCAGTGTGGGAATACCTTTATCCTACCAGTGAATAGAAAAGGGGAATACGGCGTGACAATAGAAGTAGAGACAAGCAGCAAGCCCACGGGCGGTTTTTTCCTGCAGCGGCGCTTCCTACCCCTTTTTGTCACCCAGTTCCTCGGTGCCTTTAACGATAACCTGTTCCGGCAGGCGATCATTATACTGATCACCTTCAAGCTGGCTGAACAAATTGGCATGTCGGCAGGCATTTTGAACAATATGGCCATTGGCCTGTTTATTCTGCCTTACTTTTTGTTTTCTGCGCTCGCTGGCCAACTGGCTGATAAGTACGAAAAAACTGGCCAGATATTCTGGATCAAGATTTGGGAAGTCATGTTAATGGTCGTTGGTGCATTTGCACTGTACTTCGAGAGCTTGCCCTTGCTGATCGCGGTGCTCTCCGGTCTGGGTTTGCAGTCTACATTCTTCGGCCCAATAAAGTACGGCGTCCTTCCTGACTTGATGAAAGAGAAMGAATTACTTTCTGCTAACGCCYTAATCGAAGCGGGCACTTTCATCGCCATCTTACTCGGCACCATAGTCGGTGGCTTTCTGATGCTAAAAGAAGGGGGCTGGCAATATGTGGCCGGTCTTACAATTGCGGCAGCCATAACTGGTGTACTCTTTGGCCGAAAAGTCCCTAAAACGGGCCAGGCAGCGCCTGACATACAGATTAGTAAGAACATTTTTGCGTCCACCGGACGGCAGCTGAAAGTCGCACTGGGCACTGCCGTGACCCGCAGATCCATTATCGCCATCAGCTGGATATGGCTATACGGCTCGCTTTACATTAGCCAAATGCCGATCATTGCGAAAGACCATTTGAACGGTGACGCCTCTGTGGTGACCTTGTTTATGGCCTGCTTCTCCGTAGGTATAGGCATTGGTTCTATGCTGTGCAGCAAACTCCTCAAGGGTAATGYTTCGGCGCGCCTGGCAAAACCCGCGCTCATCATTCTTATTGCCCTTAGCGGCTTGCTTTATCTGTTAATGCCCGCTGCCAACCCGCAGGATGTTCAGCTAACACTTGGCGTTTTTCTCAGCGACCCCTTCAATATACTCATTGCCACCATTCTTACAGCCACTGCGATGGCCACAGGGGCCATTATCGTGCCCATGTATACAATATTGCAGGAAAAAAGTGCGCGCGGTGAGCGGTCCCAAATGATTGCCGCCAATAATATTATCAACAGCGGCTTTATGGCCAGCGGCGCAATTGGTGCCGTAGCGCTGTTGTCACTTGGTTTTTCCACTGCAGGTATATTGCTGGTGATTGGGCTTGGAAATTTGCTGATAATTCCAATAGTAAGCCGGCTCGATAAGTCGCTCTGACTGGCACCAGAAACCGCGCTCATTTCCACCTTCGTGTACTGTGGCCGCTACCGGCAAAAAAATCTTTTAGTATCAGGGCTTGAGCCTTCCCCCTTCCGCTGCTTATAGTAGCCACCAAGGGAGACTTTGTGAGTACAGTTTTCAACAACCGCCGCCACCCGGCACGAGAAGCCATTGGTCAAAGCCTACTTTTGGGCTCCTTTATTGCTGCCGTTGTGTATGCCGGAAGCTGGCATCCCGCGACTGAATTTTGGACTGTTCTGGTTAAAGGCAGTGCCATTGGACTGATGGCACTTTTTGTGCTTGTGGCCATGCAGTCCTTCAATCATTTCCTGCTTTTCCTGGCCCTGAGCGTTTCTGTGTCAGGCGACGTTTTTCTWGCGATCCAGGGAGAATCGAGTTYSMTGCSNGGGCTAATGGCTTTTGCTGCAGCCCACTTACTATTCATCCTTCTATTTGTGAAAAATCGGATGCGGCTCCAAGACATTACCTCCCTGCGCATTCGACTTGCGGCGCTTTTGTGGGCCGCGGCTGGCATATCAACTTTCTTCTTGTACCCGGAACTTGGCGATCTTCTTGTCCCCACACTGGTTTATACAAGTGTATTAATCCTTATGGCCACCACGGCGCTCTTCAGTAAATTCCCGATCAAACTTTTAGCGCTGGGCGTAATTTTATTCGTCATTTCTGATGCAACACTCGGCGCRCAGAAGTTTCTGWCAGTRCCSGATTACGCCAATTATATTATCTGGGGATGTTATTACTTGGCTCAGCTCTTGATTACTTTCGCCGTTATACTTACAGATGACCGRCCCACTCACTATGGTGGGTACCGCTTCGAMTAGCRCRCGGCRCWCCCTCCCTRAGGCCYAGCCTTCAGAAAGYATAAAGGCCATGATTGTGGTTGATCGCGACAAGAAAAAACTTCAGAAAAAWKYWGMWWYWCTGMTNNAAGSAWWSMSRTASYWTYRYMAATWTRCCGGGGATGTTTTTGTTATAAAATATGGCGGCCACGCCATGGGCGAACCGGCCCTTTCTCGCCAGTTTGCGGAAGATATGACCCTGCTTAAGCAAGTAGGCATTCACCCAGTTATTGTCCATGGCGGCGGTCCCCAGATCGGTAAAATGCTGGAACGACTTTCTATCAAATCTGAGTTTGTCGATGGGCTAAGGGTTACCTGCAAAGCCACAGTTGAAATTGCTGAGATGGTGCTCTGCGGCAACATCTGCAAATCCATCGTTGCAGACATTCAAGCTGCGGGCGGTCGGGCAATTGGTTTATCAGGTAAAGATGACGGCATGGTAACCGCTGTTAAAATGGACCGAAAAGTAGCWGATCCAGACTCGAACATTGAAAAAGTCATCGATCTTGGTTTTGTAGGCGAACCAAGTGTGGTGGACCCACGCATGCTGCAACAAACCATTAAAGCTGGAATTATACCAGTGATCTCGCCCATTGCATCCGGCACTGATGGCACAACGTACAACATCAATGCCGATACCATGGCGGGTGCTGTCGCCGGTGCTTTGRAGGCAAGACGTTTCTTCCTGCTTACGGACGTGCCTGGCGTGCTCAATAAAGACGGTGAGATGCTAACCGAACTGACGAAAGCAGATATTGAACGCCTTATTGAAGACGGTACAATATCAGGCGGTATGCTGCCCAAAGTAGCGACCTGTTTGAAAGCTGCGGAGGACGGCGTGAAGGGCTCGGTCATTCTRGACGGCAGGGTTTTGCACGCAATATTGCTCGAGATTTTCACCGAAAGCGGTGTCGGAACTCTTATCCGGCCTTGAGCTAATTATGATTTGATCGGCGGGCATGAAAACGACAACCCGGCCTTACGCCTGATCGAGGAAGTAACTTAAGTGCCATTCAAGTTCACTGGCGTCGATCGGGTATTTGCTGCCATCTTTTGCGCTTAGCAGCTGTGCCGTTGGCACCAACGCGAACTTGGTCTGCAGCTCRTAAGCAGTRCGCATATTYAGKTCGGCTTTCCASGCRAGCGACGTAACYGCCCGGCCRCTTTTTGAATGRATGATCTGGCGMAYRGTYKCYGCMGTCAMRTCWSCCATKAYCGCCAARCAYTGTACCAGYAGYTCRCGGCGRTTTTCTTCTATCTGTGTTATGACAAACTTATCATCGAGTACGCCTCGCTGGAAAAAATCACGGGCTTGTTTCGCGAATTTCGCTTCTGCGCTTGCGCCGATGCGCTCGCTAGAAAGCCTGTCTCGTACTCGGTCAAGTAGTTCCTCAGCCGGGCCTTCTTCCAAACCAGCTTGGTCCATCATGGCAAACACCAACGCTGACGCCACAAATCCAGCAACCCGTTTCATTGCGCGAATGGAAAGCTCAGGCCGCATCGCAACTGGCTTATGCAATTCCTCAACGCTTTCCGCCTGAGTGATAATTTTGTCGAGCGTATCTTCCCGGATTTGGGCGCTTTTATTGGTGAGCAAAGCCGCTATCGCAGGAATTTCCAGACTTGCCGCAATATCATCTGAAATATCTTCAGTGACGATACTTCTATTGGCGATCGCCTCAAGCGCTGTGCGCGTTGCACCCGCCGCAATTATCTCCCGCAAGTCATCATCGTTCAAAAGCGGAGAATACTGGAGGATGGGTCCGCAAACTATGGCCTCAACGTCACGCGCTAGCTTATCGATTATATGCTTGGGTACATTTTCCGACGCCTTGATCTCGTCCGCTATAATCGCGCGCACTTTAGGGAGCTGGTCTTGCGCAAGCACTTCAAGGGTCTTCAGCGCCTTGTCCCGTAAAGCGGAACGCTCGCCGTCCTCAAGGCCCGGTACCAACCGGCCGATTTTGCGCGCTAGTTCTGCCCGCACATTTGCGTCATCATCATCTTTGAGTTTTTCGTCAGCTTGTGGCGGCGTGGACGGATTTCTAGCAATTTCTTTGCGGGCCTGTGGGCTGCTGTCTTCGGCTAGAAAGTACAACACTTCGGGTCGGGCATCTGGGCGCGCTGCAAGCTCCGTCCGCTGATGGTCAGACCCTTTTTTAAGAACAAGCTGCTCATCCTCGACCGACATGTCCTTTGGCAAGGGCTTCTTCCCGCCCAATAGCGCTTTTAATCTCTCAAGCATCAGCTTTGCTCCCCGTCAATACTATAGTGTGCACTTGCGAAAGCGATACTATTTTTACCGGACTTCTTTACTTCGTATAAAGCCGCATCGGCACGTTCCGTCAAATCTTTTAGAGTAAGGTCAATGCCGGGCCTAGACTTGCAAACACCCGCCGACGCTGCCAACCTGAGATTTGGGTTTCCAATCGACACTCTAACTTCTGGCATATAGTCCAACAGTTCTTGTGCTTTCATGGCAGCGGTTTCTTCATCCGCATCTTCGATCCACAATACAAATTCGTCCCCGCCAAACCGGCCGGCGAAATCACTGGCACGAATGATGTTTTGCAGCTTATAAGCGACCAAACTRATAGCATCATCCCCGGCCGCATGGCCCAGCGTATCATTCACTTCTTTGAAATGGTCGAGATCAATAAACACCAAACAGCCTGAATTTCCTGTCCTGCACTGATGCTTCAGCCGCCGCTCCACCACTTCGCGAAAAGCGCGGCGGTTCAGGAGGTCCGTTAACTCATCTTTCCCAGACAGCCTATAAAGCCGATCAATCAGCTCGGCTTTACTAAATGCGGCTGTCAGTATCTCGCCAATATCTTCCAGCAGCAGCCTTTCTTGTACTGACCATGGACTGACGCTTGTATTGCGCCCGATCACGACCATACCAATGCCCTTACCAGCGCGCTCGAGCCGAAGCGCCAGCAATACACCGCTGTGGCCTGCAATTTCCTGCACACCAACAGGAGAAATAGCAAGCTCGCGCCAAATACTATCCAAATCCAATATTTCCATCCGGTCGCCACAAAGTGATACAGGCACTAACCCGTCTTTATATTTCATCACCGANCACACCAAATCGGCACGCATCACGTCAATCAGCTCGTTCGACGCGGCCTCCAGTAGATCATGAGCGTTTTCTGAGGCATTCAAAATTCGGGTAATACGTTGCCGTACGGCAAGCCGCAAATTATCAAGACGCGTCTGTTTTGCTATCTCCACACGGTCTGTTACATCGCGGCACGTACCGCGCACACCGACAATGGTATCATCCGGGCCAAACGAGGGTTCAACCGACATAGCAATAAACTTTTTTTCGCCCGCAACGAATTCAACGCCAATGGCTTCAAAATGGGTCTTTTTATTTACAAGAAACGGGTTCCTYGCAGGGCTGTTGCCGCTCGGCCAAAAAACATTCTCGGCTTTAAGGCCCAGCCACTTATCAGCTTGGCAGCCAAACGCGTCAGCTGGAGTAATGAAGCGAAACATGCCCTCCAGTGACACCTCAAAGGAAAGGTCAACGGCGCTATCAAGCAGCCCTTTCAAAAGCGCGCGGCTTTCAAGCAGGGCTTCGGCCATTTTCTCCATCAGCTCCGTATCACGCCCGACCAGCAATATTTGCTTGCCCTGCGGAATGACGGTGACCCACATTTTGCCGCCCATTTCATCTTCAACACGCACCTCWGCRAGYACGCCGCTACTACGCACGGCAGCAACCGTATGCAGAAGCATACCGTTTTTCGCCTGCCACAATCCCATGAGAGGCCCAGATGAAGAAGAGTGCTCGCCAATAGTGTCGCTTGCGTCTATAAGCACAGAACACGCCGCTGAATTTTCAACAAGTGTTTGATTTTGTGCGTCTTTTGTCATCAGTTGCTATCACCATTTTAACGTGCCAATGCTTTCGTAATAAATGCACTGTATCGTTGATAGTCTTAAAGTAGTTTTAAGGCTAAGCCCAAGAAGTTAAGGTAATAATGCTCAGTTCTCCTGTAAATACCTATCACGAAGCCCTTGTTGAAACACGGGACACCTGGGTTTTTGATCTAGATAACACCCTTTACGGCGCAGATTGTAAGCTCTTTGACCAAATTGATCGGCAAATTGGGGCCTATGTACAATCGCTTCTGAGCATCGGCGCTGACGAAGCGCGCACCTTGCAAAAAAGGTATTTGATGGAATGCGGCACCACACTAAATGGGCTGATGCGGTTTCATAAAGTGGACCCTGAACATTATTTAGCTACGGTGCACGCGATCGATTTCTCCGCTATTGAATATGACGAAAAACTGGTGAAAGCGCTCGGCGCCTTGGAAGGCAGAAAGTTAGTCTTCACCAATGCAGATCGCCCCTACGCCACGGAAATAATGAAGCGCCTCGGTATTCTTGATTTTTTCGAAGACATTTTCGATATCGTTGCCGCTGACTTGCAACCAAAACCCAAGCAGGTCGCCTACGATATGTTCGTTAAAAAATATGATGTGGACCCTACGAAAGCTGTGATGTTCGAAGATATGGTCCGTAATTTGAAACCAGCCTTCGATATGGGCATGGCAACGGTGTGGGTGAACACCGGTAGTAAATGGGGAAAAGCTGAYYTTGATGCCAGTACRGTGCACGCAGAAACACCGCGGCTAAATGATTGGCTCTTTGATTTTACACACCGCTAGTTTTTAAAGCCCGCCCTCCCTACCACACACCTTCGTGAAAGCAGCCTTATTGGACATACAAGCCTTTTGGGACATATTAAGATGGCCGCGCGTGAAACACGGGCAACATAAACTTAGTGTTCAGACAGCAAGCCGTTGATTGACAGCTAAGTGTGCCCGGCTATTGTGCAGTGAAATTGCAGAAAAACAACGCCCCCCAAGGATCCTTCCATGAGCCACACTGCCCTTGAGACCACTATCGACCGCGCCTTCGAAGAACGCGACAGCATCAACACCGGTACGCGCGGCGAATACCGCGACGCTGTAAACGAGACACTTAATCTGCTCGATAGCGGTGCCGTTCGCGTGGCAAGCAAAGAAAACGGCGAATGGACAGTRCACCAGTGGCTCAAAAAGGCGGTGCTTCTATCGTTCCGCCTGAACGACATGTGCCTAATTGAAGGCGCTCCAGGCGAAAACACCAATTGGTGGGATAAGGTACCTAGCAAATTCGCTGGCTGGGGCGAAAACCGTTTCCGCGATGCAGGCTTCCGCGCGGTGCCGGGCTCCATTGTTCGTCACGCAGCRCATATTTCCAAAGGCGCAGTTCTGATGCCGTCTTTCGTGAATCTCGGCGCTTATGTCGGCGAGAATACAATGGTAGATGCTTGGACCACCGTCGGCAGCTGCGCGCAGATCGGTGCGAATGTACACCTTTCTGGCGGCGTCGGTATCGGCGGCGTTCTKGAGCCATTACAAGCAGGCCCCGTTATCATTGAAGATAACTGTTTCATTGGTGCCMGCAGCGAAATCGCCGAAGGTGTCATCGTTGAAGAAGGTGCCGTTGTTTCAATGGGGGTTTATATCGGCGCATCCACAAAAATTATTGACCGGGCGACAGGCGAAATATTCATGGGCCGCGTACCCGCATACAGCGTGGTCGTTCCAGGAAACCTGCCGGGCAAACCCCTGCCAGACGGCACGCCAGGACCGAGCCTCTACTGCGCTGTGRTTGTAAAGCGTGTTGATGAACGCACGCGTTCCAAAACCTCTATTAACGAATTGCTGCGAGACTAACTTTATGAACGAGATTGACCCAGTTGCTTTGTCGCAAGACCTTATCCGTGTTCAGAGCGTAACGCCCGACACGGGTGATGGGCTTGATATCCTTGCGGTCCAACTGGAAAAACTTGGTTTTACCTGCACAAAAATGACGTTTGAAGAGCCGGGCACAGAGGCCGTAGCAAATCTCTATGCCCGCCTCGGCGAGACTGCGCCAAACTTCTGCTTTGCCGGYCATACAGACGTGGTGCCMGTGGGTGCTGCCAAAAAATGGTCTGTATCGCCTTTCTCTGGCGACATTAAGGACGGCCAGCTTTGGGGGCGCGGTGCGGCTGATATGAAGTCTGCCATCGCGGCTTTTGCGGCCGCGACATCCCGCTACCTTAAAAAAACTGACGGCAAGTTAAACGGCTCGCTATCGTTTTTAATCACTGGGGATGAAGAAGGCCCGGCAGTTAACGGCACGAAGAAAGTGCTCGATTGGCTAAATGATCGTGGCGAAAAAATAGATTGTTGCCTTGTGGGCGAACCCACAAATCCAGAAAAGCTTGGCCAGATGATCAAAATTGGCCGACGCGGCAGCATGCACGGCACCATCACAGTCCACGGCATACAAGGCCACGTAGCCTATCCGCATATGGCGCATAACCCTGTACCGGATTTGGTGAAAATTYTGGCCGAACTGAACRAAGCGCCATTAGACGCTGGCAATGATCAGTTCCAGCCGTCAAATCTTGAGATCATTGATATCCACGTAGGAAACGACAGCCAGAACGTAATCCCATGCGAAGCCAAGGCTCGATTTAATGTGCGCTTCAATAATGAGTATACACCGGAAAGCCTGCAGGCTGAACTGTCGGCCCGGATGAACCATGCAGGCGTTGCGTATGATATCGATTGGTGGGTATCTGGTGAAAGCTTCCTAACGCCTGCGGGGCCACTTTCAGCGGYYRWSRCRAYKGMAKTGGWWRWRYWKRCAKSYMRMANTGCCTSNNNATYNTRTCCNANNCCAYTRSCRGRRSTWYYRAYKCSMKTTTCATCAAAAACATGTGCCCCGTTGTTGAATTTGGCCTTGTGGGCGCGACCATGCATAAGGTGGATGAGCATGTGGCCGTCGAAGACATCGAAACACTTACTGTCATATACGAAAGTGTAATCGCCGCTATCCTCAACAAAAAATAATAGGGTTAGGGACTGGCTAAGTAGGATTGATTCGCACCTTTCTGAGGGACTAAGCCCAAAAAAAATGCCGCTAAGGTGAAAACTGCGGCTTTTTTTTCCTGACATTTCAGTCAGTTTTGTTAACCTTTTGCTCAAATACTCAACGTAACAATCATATATTTTCTACCCGAGAACTCCGCCACACGGCCATAACCAGCAGTTGCCTAACGATCAGAATTCCTCGTTAACGTGACCTGCATGGGACGCCGTGAAAAGGATCAGCGCTGCCTTTTAACTTTACTGGCCTTGTCTCTTCATTTGTTTCGTCTCTTATTTTTTAGAAAAACGGAGGTTTACTTTGGCATGCTGAGCAAAGGGATTAAGGCCGCGGGTCTCAATCTCGAAGTGTTACCCAATAAGATCGCCCGCTACCGTTCCGGCTAATAAGGAGCCGCTGTCCGGTATTTTGCCGCTCTTCCCAGCTCGTTCAAACGTTAACCATTTGCGTACCTCTCGCACTAGCCGTGAAACAATGCGTTCAACGTTTGTTTAAATTTTGCTACACTGATGGCACGAAAAGGCGGCAATCGGGGAAAACACTTGAGGAGTCTCAATGGGACAATCTTATAGTATTGACCTAATCGATCGCAGTGCGCGCAAAACGCGGCTCGGTTCAGTTTCACAAACCAGCATTCACTGCGAGTCTGATAGCAAACAAGCTGTTCGTGTAAAGGGCCGTTTACACTTCACGCCGGAAGACAAACAAATATACCTGAAAATGGCAGCAACACACGGCGATAAACTCTCGCTTTCCATTTCCAACGATACACGGACCTACTTAGGCGATTTCTGCCTTTCCTATTTTGATCCCCAAACAAGCATCGCAACGTTCGAAGCGCTGGGTGATGTTAAAGTTATTTGTTGAGAGTTTTTTTCCACACCAGGTAATAGGGGACAGTTTTGGATAAAATGTTCAAAATATACCTTCTGAATGCAGATGGTTCAAAAGAGTGCCTCGGCCAAATGGAAGAGCGGCACGTCACCTATAATCGCTACAGCGAAGGGTTGCTGATCGGTGCCGGGAAACTGCATGAAACCGACATTAAAAAAGGCGTATTTCTGAAATATGCYGCWCAGTTTCAGAATAAAACTGAGCTTGAGTTTTCAGGCGAGAAYGTGACGTACAGCGGTACWTTTTGCTGCATYAACTTCATCCCAGAAARTAACACCGTCGTCTTTGGGTCGATTGGACCTGTGTATGAACTCTCTTCAGATTACGCTAACGAAGATGAGCTTGATGAGGCCAGCTAGGCACGCTCTAAACTAGGTGATGGAAGCAATATTAGCTTCCCAACTGGCGCCGTCAAACTCGCCTTGTTTCACTGACGTAATCGTTTCAGGATCAATGCAGTTTAGGTTCACAGACCAACCGTCCGGGTGGCTTCGCGGCACGTAAAAAGCTTTAACACCGCAGGTTTTGCAAAACAGATGTTTGGCTGTCCGGGTATTGAACTGGTACTCTGTAAGGTTATCCTCGCCCTCGGTTATCCGGAACGCTTCGCCGCCCACAATCACATGCACAAAGCCCGTGCGCGTACACATGCTGCAGGTACAGGAAACCGCTTCAATATCTGCCGGTGCGTCCACTTCAAAGGCAACACTACCGCAGTGGCAACTGCCTCTGTGAGTTACTATCTTGCTCATATTTTTCCCTAGCGTACTTCGCTGCGTGCCCGGAGCGCGGCTGAAAGCGTGCCGTCGTCCAAATAATCCAGCTCACSGCCCACCGGCACCCCGTGCGCAAGGGCGGTTACTTTCACCTCGCTTGGTGCCAAGCGCTCCGCCAAATAATGGCTGGTGGTTTGGCCGTCTACTGTCGCATTCAACGCCAAGATAACCTCCTGAACACCGCCTGCTTCAATCCGCGCCAGAAGGCTATCTGTATTGAGGTCTTCGGGCCCAATACCGTCCAGCGCGGACAGCGTGCCACCGAGCACATGATAGAGGCCCTTGAACGTTTCAGACCGGTCGAGCGCCCACAAATCGGCCACATCTTCCACCACACAAATGGTGGTGCGGTCACGCCGCATGTCCTCACACACATGGCAGGGGTTATGGGTATCGATATTGCTGCAGGTGTCACAAATCTGAATTTTATCAGCCACGTTCGCGAGCGCATCCGCCAGCGGCAGCATCACACTGTCTTTTTTCTTCAAAAGCTGCAACGCAGAACGCCGGGCAGAGCGCGGCCCAAGCCCCGGCAATTTCGCCAACAACTGAATAAGCGTATCAATTTCACTACCGTGCGATCGGGGCATCCATAGTCCTACTTTGTGCCAAAGCGCCGATAGATTGCCCTGGACAGTTTCACTGCAAGAGCCATCAAAACAACTAGCCCATAGCCATAAACGACAAAAACATAGACGATGCCACCAGAATGTGGGCTACTTCTTGTGTTCCATACTTCAATTGGTGACGCATACGGATATGCAGCAACAAAATAAACCAATGCGGTCCAAACACAAAATCCCGCCAGAAGTTTAAGAAAAAATTTCATCATTATTKMTCGCGCTTTTCAAGCCCCGACGCTTGCACAGCCCACGCGCAATCGACTTGCTTAAAAAGGCATTTTGAAGCCGTCGGGCAGGCCCATGCCGCCGGTCATTGCTTTCATTTGCTCAGCCGCAGCGTCAGTGGCGCGGGCTTTGGCCATGGTGTGCGCTGCGATGATCAGGTCTTCCAGCACTTCGCGGTCTTCCGCTGCGTACAGGGTCGGGTCAATCTTCAGGGATTTCATATCGCCTTTGCCGTTGAGGACAACCTTCACCAGCCCGGCGCCAGCAACACCTTCAATTTCCATATCCGCCATCTGGGCCTGCATATCGCCCATTTTGGACTGCATTTCCTGCGCTTTTTTCAGCATTTCGGTCAGGTTTTTCATCGTCTCACTCCGCCCTTTAGGGCCTATACATTAGGGTGCCACCAAGCGGCCAGTATACACTGATTAGAAATCAAAATCGCTGTGTTCGTCCCCCACGGCAGCGTCGGGGTCGGTTGGCATGTCGCCGTGTAAATCACCGTCTTCAACACGGCTGTCGCGCACCGCGAGCAATTTGGCGTCAGGAAAGCTGGCAATCAGCGCTTTCACGATAGGCTCCTGCAGGGCCTCGTCCTTGCGCTGTTTGTCGCGGGCAACTTCTTTGGCGCGCACTGTTGTTTCGCCGCCTTCTTTGCTTATTACAATTGTCCAATTGGTGCCTGTCCACAATTTTAGGCACTGTTTGACACGCATCAGGAAATCTGGCGGTGTTTTCCGGGTGATGTTTATTTCCATCGTGCCGGGCTTATAGGCGATCACCCGCACATAATCCTTCAGCAATACAGCCAGCTGSGCTTCWYKCTCGWRMGTGAAYAAYSCCACCATYTTCTCRAARCTKATWGGCAWSGGATGCGGKGCRTGGCTGTCGCCGCCTGAGCCTGGATGCAGCGCAATCACCTGCGCGCTTTGCTGCGCGGCTGGACTTGCGCGTCCCGCAGCCTGAGCCGCATAGGCACCAATCGCCGTAGCGCCGCCACCACCCGCAGGCACCAACGCTGGGCCTCCCGTTGCGCCGCCCTGTTGGTTCTGCAGCTTTTTCACCAAATCCGCTGGGGACGGCATGTTGGCAGCGTACGCCAGACGTATCAGCACCATTTCCGCAGCCGCGATTGGGCTCGGCGCAGCTTTCACTTCACCAAGGCCTTTCAGCAGCATTTGCCACGCCCGCGTCAGGTGCGGCATGGAAAGGGCCTTAGCCATATCGCCGCCCTGGGTTTTCTCTGCTTCAGATACTAGCGCGTCGGAGCCCGTATCTGGCGTAACTTTCAAACGCGTTAACCAGTGGGTTACCTCAAGCAGATCGTTGATCACCACTTGTGGATCTGCACCGTTGTTATACTGCTGCCGAAGGGTGGTAAGGGCACCGGCCACATCGCCCTTCATCACCAGTTCAAACAGATCCAGCACCTGCGC
>JAESRJ010000189.1 GCA_016764715.1 Kordiimonadaceae bacterium
AGAAGCCGTAAACCGGCACACTGGTTAACGTTTACAGTGGGTATTACCGATGTGATACCGAAAGTTTTGGCTCATCGATTACTCATCCCGGTCTTGAATATGGTGGAGCCAGTGCGTCTGATATGTAGCGAAGGGGACCAAGATAGCTTACTGGCCGATTTGGCAGTCAACAAATTGGATCTGGTCCTTACGGAACAACCACTGCAAGCGGGTAGTTACTTGAAGGCCTTTAATCATCAGCTCACCGAAAGCGGGTTTACATTTTTTGCCTCCTATACGCTGGCTACCCTTTGCATCGAGGACTTTCCTCGATCTATGTCGGGGCAACCGTTGCTACTGCAAAGTAAAAAAGCAGGAGTTAGATTGAGGCTGCTGTCTTGGTTTGAAAAATATGGCATTGTGCCCAACATCCTAGCCGAGTTTGATGACAGTGCGTTATTGAAGTCGTTTGGACAGGCAGGATGCGGCCTGTTCGCTGGACCGACAATAATTGAGGATTTGATAGTGTCGCAATACAATGTCAAAATAATTGGACGGACGGATGAAGTGAAAGAGCGATATTATGCCATTTCGCCTGAACGGCGTGTCACACATCCGGCTATTTTGGAAATAATAAAAAACGTAAATTGACGCTCTGTTTGCGGCAAGCGCGCATAGAAACTCAATGCTCGAATCCAGCGCTTTTTTGAACGCATTATCACAATCGTGGTTCATAAGGCACAGTTTCTAAGAGTAGTCACCGGGGCTTACAGCGGTGCATCGGTATACTCATAGACAATCGTTATTGGACAAACGACGATAGGAAATTCCGATCAATTTTTCACGCATTACCAACTGGTCTTTCTATTAATAGAACATCATGTTTCAGAGGATAACAATACTAGGGGGGTGTAATTTTCTGCAGCAGCCATTTCTACTATATGGCTGCTAGGTTATGTTGCTCCTGTAAACTGCAAGTATAAATCTTGATCGCTGCAATTTTTCTCGTCAATAGTAAAATATACGAAAATTGTTCGCTTCAAGAGCATTTGCGTYSMWAYWKGGCRMYCGGMRRMNNATMMCKCCNAWWMARAAAYTWGYSATKKKCNNATGYSNAYKKMKKCYTRARWYMGTTCTNAMYTATYNAGNCKYMTMAYRMTGRSSRWAKYRSMNCATAGATCTATGAAAACAAAAAGCGCGGGCCATTTTTTTAGCTTCATTCGTAATCGTTTTTCTGAATCGCGAACTGAAATGAAAGCCAAGCTTGAGGCTTTAGATCGATCACAAGCAACTATCGAATTTCAACTGGATGGCACAATCATTAAAGCAAATGAAAACTTCTTAAGTTTGATGGGTTATCGCCATTCAGAAATCGTGGGCAGACATCATAAGATGTTCATAGATCCATCTTTTGCTGGAAATTCAAAATATGAGGAGTTTTGGCTAGCCCTCAATAGAGGGGAGTGTCAGGCTGCACAATTTAAACGTCTAGCAAAAGGCGGCAAGGAAGTTTGGATTGAAGCAGCATATAATCCAATATTAGATCCAAGAGGGAAACCGTACAAGATATTAAAGCATGCAGTAGATATTACAATGCAAAAGCTCGAGAGTGCCAATTTTATAGGTCAAATTGAAGCCATTGATAAATCACTTGCAGTGATTGAATTTGAGCTTGACGGCACTATCATTAGTGCCAACGGCAATTTTYGCGAAGCTATGGGTTATCGTCTCCATGAAATAAAGGGTAAGCACCATAGCATGTTTGCTGAACAAGCTCATGCGGCTAGCCAGGAATACCAATCGTTTTGGCAGGCACTTAGGCGCGGCAAGTTTCAGGCTGGTCAATATAAAAGAATTGGAAAAAATGGGAAGGAGGTCTGGATTGAAGCGTCTTATAATCCAATTTTAGATCCTAGTGGGAAGCCATTTAAAATTGTCAAATATGCGACAGACGTAACACAACAAAAATTTGAATTTTCGAATCATACTGGTCAAATCGAGGCTATAAGCAAATCACAGGCAGTAATTGAGTTTGATATGGACGGCACAATATTTGCGGCGAATGAAAATTTTTGCGCTGCAATGGGTTATAGTTTCAAAGAAATGCAAGGTAAACACCATAGCATGTTTGCGGAACAAACTTATGCCGCAAGCCAGGATTATCGATTGTTTTGGGAAGGACTGAGACGCGGTGAGTTTCAGGCTGGTCAATATAAAAGAATTGGAAAAGGCGGCAAGGAAGTTTGGATTGAAGCGTCCTATAATCCAATATTAGATCCAAGTGGAAAGCCATTCAAAGTTGTTAAATATGCGACAGATCTAACGTCTAGAAAAAACAAAATGTTGAAACTTGCTATGCGTTTCGAAGAGAATGTACAGGCCGTTGTTGAAGAAGCAGCCTCATCTGCAGGGGAGTTGACGTCTACATCGAGAGATCTGACATCAGCGGCAAAAGAGAATATGAGCCAATCTCAAGTGGTTGCGTCAGCAACTGAGGAATTGTCGGCGTCTGTCCATGAAATAGCGGGTCTTATTGCAAAATCAACGAACGTTGTTGAGGTAGCTGTTGTCGAGGCGCGCAAATCCAGTGAACAGGTTCAAGGACTTGTTGAGGCAGGTACAAAAATCGGCGAAGTTACTTCTCTGATTTCCGATATCGCCGCACAAACTAATCTCCTAGCACTTAATGCAACAATTGAGGCAGCGCGGGCCGRTGAGGCAGGTAGGGGGTTCGCCGTAGTTGCTTCTGAAGTGAAATCTCTGGCGGCTGCAACTGCCAAGGCCACTGGCGAGATTGAAACCCAAATTCAAAATATCCAAAGTGTAAGCCAATTGACGGCAGAAGGCATTCAGGAAATTATCAATGTCATTACAGAATTAAACCAGATGAGTCTGGCGGTTTCTACAGCTGTTGATCAACAAGCCGCGGCGACAAATGAGGTGGCAGTTAACATTACTGGAGTACAGACTGTCGCTGAGGAAACAGGTGCTGCAGCGAATACAGTACTCATTGTTTCTGAAGGAATTTCAGGTCAGCTAGAACATCTCCAAAAAAGAGTCGTATCCTTCTTAGAAGAGGTGCGCTCAACATAAAGAGTGTAGCCGGGTTTTTGCACAAAAAATGACATTATCAACATCGCAATCAGGTACTTGATCCATGGTATAGGCTCACTAAAGGAACATATTTTTGGTCACATACTCCAAGTATAACTGTGACAGTTTCATTACTCTTTCTTCACAATAATATTTTTTCCCTTCAGGGGCTGATATTTTGCATTAAATACATAATAAAATTGGGGCAAACCAGTGAGAAAGCCGTACTAACAAGTTGTTAGACACAATTTAAAAGTTAGGGCGTATTCCAAGGAAGTAAGAGTACGGATACTATCGGCTATTGAATACAACGTGGCTCAATAGCCAATAGTTCGTGCTCAATTTATTCTACAATTTTAGGCATCAATAAATGGGAAGGGAAATCCGAACTTGAGTAATGCGTATGAACTATCTTCCAACTTTCATTTATCTGCCGGAAAAGAAAAGTTTGGAACCCAAATTTACTAAATGTTTTGCCGCTATCTTGAATTACGCCCTGAACTCTTGTCGTGGCAATAGCCCAAGCAAACTCATACTCAAAATTTACTTCAACGTCATAATAATCAACGTTGAGAGAATACAGCACGTCTGTTTCTGGCTCTAAATGATTGAAAATCAGATCATCAAGGCCTATATTTTGCTTACCAGACTTGATGTAACGATTGTTTTGAACATCTAAAAAATGTCTTCTAAAAATATTGCCATTACCAGTCTCCCAACCAATTTCAATGTTTTCAATGATTTGTTTTATTGCGTGTTCATCACTTTTCTCAGCCCTTGCTGGTGTAGCAAAAATAACCAACAGAACTATAATAATAGTTTTCAAATGAAATCCCTTAAAGTAAATACTCATATACCCCCTGATCTTTCCGGGAATAGATAAGCATAGCCTTTGTTTATGTACGATGATTTAACGTCAACAGTGCATTATTTGAGCTAGTTTCTTGTCAACAATTTGCCAAACTTAAGAGCTAGGTGCATAAATGCGAATGGCGTAGTTTATTGCCTCCTGATGCTCATCAAACCATTGTTCTGTAGGGATTTGACGACTGATATCAAATCCATGAAGCAATTTCTTTACTTTGTCAGACGCACCAGAAACCAACAGCACTTTGTCCGCAAGGTTGGCGTCTTCAGCAATCGCTTCAATCGCTTTTAYGGCCGAAAGATCAATATGTGGGACTCTGCTGAAATCCATAATGATTGCATGTTGYCCTTCTTCCCACTTTTGACGGAAGGCATAGGCAAGATCAGACGATGCGCCAAAACTTAATAGACCGCCAAACTCGACAACCGAGACTTTTCCACCAGTCCGGTCAGCWATCGGGCAAGACACATTTGAACGCGRCGAATTTTGGCCTTGCAATACATCCTTTAACTGAATGTCTGCTGTTTGTTTAACATATCCGAGCGCAGCAAGAACAACGCCTGCACCAACGGCCATAATAAGATCAGCAAATACTGTCAGGACAAGAACAAGTACCATAAGGGCCAAGTCCCACTTGGGGCTCTTGTGAAGTTTCCTYAGATAGTCAAAATCAATGATGTCATAACCAACTTTCACCAAAATTCCTGCAAGGGCGGCGTGCGGAATTTCTTCAGCGAAAGGAGCGAGGCTAACGGCAATTAGTAGCAAAAAYACRGAATGAACCATRCCCGACAATCTYGTGCTACCCCCAGAYCTGATGTTTACTACAGTACGCATTGTAGCCCCTGCTCCTGGGATACCTCCAAATAGTCCGGCTATCGAATTGCCAATACCCTGACCAATAAGTTCTTTATCGGAGTTATGRYGSGNTCTSGKYAWSNTTATCRGCMACSARMGAKGTWARAAGRSWATCAATWGMNCCCAAGSWMNGCCAGCAAMAWRGCMRYCYYWATMWCRNTNCCRAKAKMNTSGRNNANTTCMARSSWRGGMAKNATTARNCKCSGGYARNCCCKTNAGGRATYWYSCCKAGKRTGGNGASMGYNAGRKANGKTRMSGCWGMCNTARYRYSSCCAWKRYRMSAGCCGCAAGAGCTCCGGGGACATATTTGCCCCACTTTGCTGGCCAAGTGAACACAACGAATAGAGTGACTAGACCTACGGCAAGGGCAATAGCATTTGTACTCTCTACCGCCATTGGTAGGCTAGCGAGTGCGTTGATTGTTCCTGTGCCCTCCGGCGTAAATCCAAAGAGTCTAGGTAACTGCAACGCAATAATAATGCAGCCGATGCCACTCATAAAACCTGAAATGACTGGATAGGGGACCAATCTGATATATTGGCCGAGCTTAAATACTCCCATTAATATTTGGAACAGACCTGCCAAAATCACAGCCAGGAATACGAGGCGAATGTCTCCGGACAAGCTACCTAACACACCCGCAAATACAACAATCATGGGACCTGTTGGTCCTGAAATTTGCGACCCGGTTCCGCCAAATAATGCAGCAAAAAAGCCAACTATTATTGCTCCGTACAAGCCGGCTACAGGACCGGCACCAGAAGCCGCTCCAAAAGCGAGGGCAAGGGGAAGTGCAATAACACCGGCGGTTATCCCGCCCATTATGTCACCGCGCAGGTTTTTTACATTGGAAAACATCGTCATTTCAATACTCTTATGCAGCAGTGGTGTTGGGTTGAATTTTAAGGGCAGCACTAGCTGACAATGGCTCAAACTGGCCAGTTTCCTCGTTATATTCCGTGATTTGGCCAGACCGAATGTCATACACCCAGCCGTGTAAATTGACTTTCTTGGCCCTTAGTTGCGATGCGATAAACGGATAGGTCCGTAAATGCGTCAATTGAGAAATCACATTCTCTTCAATCAGTTTATTCAACTTGTCGGTTTTTGTAAGATTACTATGGTGATCTTTCGTAATCTGAAGTGCGGCATGCGAATGCTTTAACCAGTCACAAACGTGAGGCAAGCCTTCTAACATCTCGGGGTTCAGTGCGCCTTTCATGGCCCCACAATCAGTGTGTCCGCACACGATAATTTCTTGGGTTTTCAGTGCTCCTACCGCAAACTCGATGGACGCGACGGTACCGACATCGGACGAACCCGGAGAATGCGGTGGGACAATATTGCCAGCGTTGCGTACGATAAACAGATCACCTGGCTGAGTCTGCGTAATCAAGTTCGTATCGATGCGGCTATCGGAACATGTGATGAATAGAACTTCAGGGTCTTGCCCTTGTGATAGGCGTTCAAACAACTCACGGTGCCGAGGGTAAATGTCTTTGTTAAAGCGAGCTACTCCGTCTTTTACTTTATTCATTTTTCTGCCTTTAAATCGTTTGAGTTGGGACGAAATGGATGTTTTGGTTGGTCGTCGGTGAATTGAGCAGTATTGGTTAGACGGGATATAAGGGATTTTTGTGATTTAAAAAGTCTATAAATAATGTAAGGTGTGATAGTTTTAACCTATCACATATCGATGAACGGAAAGCTGATGGAACCGACATTCAAGCAACTAAAATATCTTAGGACTGTCGCGGAGCAAGGCAGTTTTCGTCGTGCTGCTGACTACTTAAATGTGTCGCAACCCACTCTTACTGTTCAAATAAGTGTGCTTGAAGAGAAATTTGGACGTGTTTTACTTGAGAGGTCTCGGCAGGGGGCAAAACTCACACCTATTGGTCGCTCCTTGATGCCGCACATTTTGGCGATTGAACGTGAGGTTTTTTCGTTGTTACAACTGGCGCAAGAGGCAGAAAACAGCCTGGCTGGTACATACCGACTTGGTGTGCCTCCTACCGTTGGCCCTTACTTTTTACCCGAAGTAATTCCAATCATTCACAAGACCTTTCCAGGTTTGAAGATATTTATTCGTGAGAAGGAGCCGCGGGACTTAGAATTGGGACTATTGCATGGTGAGTATGACTTTATCATGACAAGTCAGCCTATGGAGATCCCAAACCTCATGACGGCCTCCCTTTATAAAGAACCTCTATACCTTGTGTGTGCGATTGATCACCCGTTTGCATCCAGAGAATTTGTTATGCCCCGCGAATTGAATGGGCAAAATTTGTTGGCGATTGAGGAAAAACATCGTTTGTTCGATTTGATGCAAACAATAGCCACAGAGTATGGAGCAAAACTTCTTAGAGATTATGAAGGTACAAGCCTGGACACACTCAAACATATGATCAGCACTGGCCTAGGGATTGCTTTTTTGCCGTCACTTTATGTGCGGTTGGAAATTGAGGCTCGCAAAGACGTCCTGTCTATACCTTTCAAAGGCGAACAATTTTCTCGCGAAATCATTTTGGCATGGCGGCGAGGTTCTCCGCAAGCAGAATTCTATCAACAGATCGCTCGTTTAATGCGTAACCAATGTCAACGTCACTTATCTGACTTTGTCGATGTAACAAGTCCATCACCTCAGTGATTTTTTTCTTTGATGCGCCTGCCGCCATCGTCGTAAGCGGCCCGTGATAATGTTCATAATAGACTATACTGCGGTCAGTTTTCAACAGAGAGGGTAGGAAAGCGTTCTGTTGCTACATTACGAATGATTGTTGCAAGCTCATGAAATGCGTTGGCTCGGCCTGCACTTTTGCGCCACACTAGCCCTACCGATCGGGTCATCATGTTATTGGCAAAGGGTTTTACAACAACTTCGCTTCCTACAGGAATTTCAGACACAACATAAAGTGCTGGGAGGAACGTTACTCCCATACCCATTCCGACCATTTGGCGCAAAGCATCTAGACTGGTACCTTCATAGTCCCGTGACAATGTAGCGCCATATTCTGAGCAAATCTGAGCGATCTGACCATGCAATCGATATGTTGGACTGAGAGAGAGAATCTGCTGGCCTTTCAACTCCTCACCTGTAATTTCATCTTGCCTTGCCAATGGATGGTCAACGGCAAGAGCAAGATACAGTGGTTCTCTAAACAGTCTTTCCGTGATTAGATCAGCTCCTGCTACTGGCAATTGAGCAAGGATTACGTCGTGGCGTCCAGTTACAAGTTCTCGCACCAAATCTTGTGGTGCAGCTTCACGTATATATAGATTTAGGTCGGGGTGATGCATATGCAAATTAGCGACGACTTGAGGCAAAATGTATGGGCCAAGTGTTGCTTTCGTTCCAAGCCGTATTGTTCCAACCAAACCGCGCTGAGCACCTGCACAGAAGTCAATGATACATTGGACCTCTTCAATAGCACGTTTGGCCCGTTTGCTCACTTCCCTGCCGATTGGCGTCAGTGTGTTTTTTGTTCGTCCGCGGTCAGCAATCTGAACCCCTAAAACGTCTTCTAGGTTTTGAATTTGGGCGCTAAGCGATGGCTGGCTGATGCCGCATAATTCCGCCGCTCGACGGAAATGTCCCGCATCGTCCAAAGCAATCAAATACCGGAGTTGTTTCAATGTCAAACGCTGKAYATGCATATTTTCGAGCCTAGGCTAAATTTATATAGGATCGCGTATAATGTATGAGTTCTGATGAACTCGATAGGCAAATCCTATCAATATTTTTAGTACAACCCCCTTATCATTTAGTCAATTCGTCGCCAGTTTAAAGGTGTCGTTTACGTCAAGCTTGGTGATCTCTTTTAAGCACTGTGCTTCCCCCAAGGTTTCTGTCCTTAAAAGGGTGGGCTTGACGTAAACGACACCAGGCAATCCGTTACTGAAACAAAAAAGGAGCTAACTAATGCCAATAAGACCAACAGGAAAACCGTTGTCTTCTCGGAACTTACAAGAAGCAGTTAGKCTTCATTCGGCGTCGATTGAGCTTTAGATAAAATTTATCTAAGCATTTGATTAATACCCACTTCTTAGGTACTTCTTAAACTGTAGCTAAAACGCCGTTGCTCCCGCAGCTCCCAATACTTGAGCTTTTCGTCCATACTCTTATAACTATTATCAGAGGCTTTCTCACCATCTTCGATGTAATTGTTTTCTGTCCCTAATTATTCCTTTGACTGATGAGACGTCTTTTGAACTCCTTTCCTAACACGCAAATTCTGGTCATTTTGCTGCTTTAGGCCCTTTTGCCGGCTTTTGTCCGCGGGGAAAAATATGGGGTTTACACATGAAGGAGCAGAAGGCAGCGATGCCGTGCAAGGCATTGTTTCCAACCATATGTCAGAGTTGAGCGGCAAGATAAAACTCTCTGCTCCGCCCAGCATATCAGCTGGCTTGTTAGGTCCGTTTATCACGAGCTTCTAAACGCGTTACCAGAGGGCGCAAGTTCAGGTTACGATCGTTGGGCGCTAACGGAATTTGYCAAAAGAAACTCAGAACAAAACTGTCCACTTCAACCCTCATTTGGAAATGAATGACTATGCGGGACTGGCAGCAGCCTTGGTTATAGGCAGCGGCATTGGTGAGTTTCCACCAATTGTAGTCCCTCACTTGTTAAGGGATGGTCTGCTGGWTGAATTGTCATCGGAATGGAAGTTCAGCGAACGAGAGGTGTGTCTTGTTCATCTCAGTAAACGGCATGTGCCAAAGCAGGAACTGTTGTTTAAAGAGTTTGCAAACCAGATGGCACTGGAGTTGTTTCCAGTCCTGCCTAATTGAGCACTACACCAAATCACTAACTGAATGCTAATGAACTTCACCGGACGCAAACCAGCAGAAAGCTTATGGGTAGAGGAAAGGTTATTTTTGCATTTGCGCTGCTATTTCCATTTGGGACAGTAATGCAGCTGCGTCTGGAGTCTTTTTGGAAACGATAAAAAATAATGGTAAGGTTTGAATAGAAGACATTGTAATGCCTGTAATACCTAGGGCTCGTATAGATTTCTCAGATGCACTTTTGTAACTTAACATATAATTGGCGCGCCCGGACTTCAACATAGCAAAAGCACCGTCGTGTGTTTGGGCATCAAGGAAGTGTAGGTTTTTGCCGTTATTTTCCAGCTGTTTTTTAAGCCCGGCATAAGTGTATCCAGCAACTGTAATAATATTGGTATTTTCCAAGTCCCAAACTGACCGCAGTGCCGACTCTCGCAAAGCATAAAGTTGTACATGTAATTTGGCGATAGGTAGCGTACCAAATAATACCTTGTTGTGGTCAATGGCAGACTCAAAAATCCCAAGAGAAACATACCCGTTACCGTCCTCCAGCTTTCTATACATTCGCTTTATTGGATATTCTCGGATGCTAAAATTTAGAGCTAATGAGACGCCAACATATTCGTATATTTCAACAAAAGGACCCTTCGGTATACCGTTTTCTGTGTACGCATATGGTGGCAAGTTCGGATAGACAAACATTATCAAACCGCTGCGCTTAATGGTTTGTTTCTCAACCACAGCTAGTGCTCCAGTTTGAGTTGCCATCCAAGCCAAGACACACCCCATGAAAACCGTATAAAGCATCCATTTAGACATAGGCGATTATTGAACATCATCTTTAAGGTTCAGTTAAATAAAAAATTAGATTGCCATTCGTTATCAGTAAGTAACCGCCTAGACAGCCCTTTTAATCAGGTAATAATAACTAACTATCTATGATGGTGGCTTGTCAAACCACAACGCGGCCTATCGTCACACTTCATTTACTGTTTCCGGTGACAGAAGCGGACGAGAAGTACCATATGAACAGGTTACCAGTTTGATATTGAGCGATTTTTACCTCAACTTTTTTTGAAACGAATTTTCAGCAGCCTGGAGCTGTATTAGTCTGATTTCATGGCCTTCCCTTGTGCGGATTTGTGTCTTTCCTTAAGTTCCACATCAATATACCTGTCGGTAATGGCACCGGAACTATGGCCAGCATCATCTCGTACATGTTCTCTGGGGCGGCGCTTCACATCATCAGAAATCCCCGTGTGCCTGAGCCAATGAACTGTCACTTCCATTAGGGCAGTGGCCTCTTCAGTTTCATCCTGTTTCTGAAGCGTTTCAATTGACCGGTCAAAACAGGTCTGCACAATACCTCGAATATGGGTGGTGCTGGTCATTGGGCCTTTGCCTTTGGATTTTGGCATCAAGGGGCTGTCATCACCCGGGGATGGCGAGGAAGGCAGACCCAAATGATTGCGCCAGCGTTTCAGGGCTGCGAGTGTGGCATCACTGACAGCAATATCCCGCTGCTTGTTGCCTTTACCAACAGTGGTAAACCACCAAAGTTCATCCTGATCTCGATAAAAATCATTCATGGTAGGCGTCCAACGATCGCTGGCAGCAAGCTCGGAGATACGCAGGTACATGCTGTAAAGCACAGACATCATAAACAGGGTTCGCTCGTGTCGCTCCGGATGTTCATCTGCCATGGCTTCAGCTGCTTCAATCACTGTGCGCCATTGATATTGGCTTAACCGACGTATTCTCGGTGGCCCTTGTCGTTTCTGAATAAACTTGCTTTTCTGCCGGATCAGGGCAATGGGATTCCTGTAGATATAGTCTTCTTGCAGCAGATAGTTAAAGAAGCTGCTCAGGATGGCTAGCAGTTCCTTGATAGCACCATCAGACAGGGCGTATTCTGCTTTATCCGGTCGTTTACCTTGCTTGAAGTCAGCCTTGGACACTGTGGCCACAAAAGGCCGCCATTCAGGGTTAGGTACACGTTCGCTATCCATTTTCTGGAACCGTGCTGGCTTTTTAAGGCCAATCCATGCTTTTGGGGGCTTCTGGCAGAAGTGAACAAAATCTTCCATGTCTTCTCGCCCAAGTTCACCAATATTCCTAATGGCAATATGCCAGCACCACTGTAATAGCCGCTCTGTTTCCCGTCGGTAAGTGTTGAAGGTACCTGTACTGCCAACATAATGGCTCAGGAACTGAACGGTGATAGCAAAGTCTTCAGTCTGCTGTTTGTTCAAGGCAACAGGCACCGTCCATTCCTTGATTGTTTTCATCGTGTCAAAACAAGGCAGAGGTGCCCGACGGTTCTGCGGTTTTTGTGTCAAGTATTTGCCCCTTTACAAATAACGTGATTATATTTCTAATCACTTTTATAAGGTTGTAAAGCAAATATACTCCAACTAAAAGGATCATTTTTATGTCTCGTCTTGATTTCCTGTCACCCGCGGAAAAGAAGAAGTTTGATAGCCCTCCTGCCTTCAATCAGAAAGAACGAGCAACGTATTTTACATTAACCCATGATACCCATACCTTAGCGAAGACCCTTCGTGGTGTAGCTCGTCAAGTCGGGTTTATACTTCAACTGGGTTATTTAAAATATAGCGGCAAATTTTTTACCCCTGAACAATTCAGAATCAAAGATATTAAGCATGTAAAACAGCAGCTTGGCATCAAAAAGACTATTAGTTTTGCTGACTATCCAAAATCTACACGAACCCGTCACGCACAGCAAATTTTTGGCTTATATGGATGGCAACCTCTCGACAGCGCTCAAGAAAATTATATCATTGAACAGACCCATTTGTTGGTTAAACAACAACTGAATCCCAAGCAACTATTTATGGCTGTTGTGGATTTTTGCTGGCAACAAAAAATAGAAATACCTTCCAGTAGTCACCTGACAATAATCATCACCGATAGTTTTAATCATTTTGAGACCAACATCCTTCAAACCCTTGATGCACAGCTAACTCCGGAAGATCGTTCAAAACTTGATGGAATGCTGGCGTTACTACCAGCATCCAGGCAAAGCCAGTTGACACACCTGAAGACAGTGCAGCATTCCCTGCGCGCAAAGGACATTAAGAAGAATGTGGAAGCCTGCACGGTTTTTACCGGCCATTTCCATCACTTTCAGCCATTGATCAAGCAGCTTCAGCTTACGGATCATGCGACAGTTTATTATGCGACCTGGGTTCAGAAAGCCAAACTGTCCCAATTGCTCGATTTTCCTGACCGCAACAAAACCTACCTGTATTTGTTGGCTTTTATCCGACATCAGTATTTTATGAGGCAGGATACGCTGGTGGATATTTTCATGAAATGTGTTCGCTCCGCAATAAACACGGTCAATGCCAAATTGAGGTCCCAGGATAAGGCAACAAAGGCTGAAAAGCGGCAGGCCATCAAAGCACTGGGCGAAGCACACAAGCATTCAAAGCTATTGCTGGCTGGAATTATCAACATTGTCAGACAGTCCCCTGCCCTCACCCCTCATGAGAAAATTGAGAAGATCGAGATACTGATTAACGACTATGAAGCCCAGCAAACCGAGTTGGAAAAACATAAGCTATTGCGGTTTGAAAAAGCGTTGCATCAGGAAGGCCATAACCTGGATTATTATGATATGCTTGAGAAACAATCTCTCAGCCTGCAACGGAAAATCGCCTCTGTGCTCAAGTGTCTGGTCTTCTGTGAAGCCTCATCTGATCCTAGCCTGCTTAAAGCGATTGAGCATTTTGCTGAAACGGATGGCCATGTAGGCATAAAACCAATTATGAATTTTCTGGCAGAGAATGAGCAGGAGGTTGTCACTAAT
>JAESRJ010000190.1 GCA_016764715.1 Kordiimonadaceae bacterium
GAGCGGCTCGTCTGAATCCTCTTCGGGCTTCGGCCCAGGTTTTTCGGCGAAAGGCGGGACTTCCTCCATAAGATTTAATGTGCATGTCTACCGCAGACGTAACCCAATCAAAATTTGATGCTGCGGCATCAAGTCGGGCTGGAGTGATGAACTTACCATCAATTTGACTTCGAATAGCTAGTTGCTCGAGCTCAGGTAAACTATCAAATGTTGCGTTGTTATTCATTTGTAACCCTTTTCCATCTTGCTCGGAAAAATTCATGAGCTCCCGACATCGGCTCCTATTATACACGTTTGCTATTGTGGTGAATACGAACAGCCCAAAACTTTTGGCACGTCCGCTATTGGCGAGAAGGCGACTATACCCAGCTTGCAGTTCAAGGACCGCTTACCGCTGCTAGAGCGGACTGTCGTGCCCGAAACTGGAATGGCTGCAGTTGACCCTAAGGGGACACTTTGCGGTCTCTGCAGAAGGCGGAAAGAAAATGCAGCAACCTATGAAAGGCGTAAGCGCTTGGTGATACCCACCTTCCACAGTTAATCTTGCCACAATATAAGGGTGCCTCAGAGTAGGCTTAGTGTCCGCCTATTTTTGATGGACACTTACATTATTGGTAAGGGGATTGACCCTGCTCAACATGGGTAGTACTTTTCCCTGGTGCCTTGTAACACACAGGACTTGTCGCTGAGTCAAACGTTACTTTTTTCCTTTTTCATCCATGTTTTTCAGGATGGCAGTGTAATCGGCGAACTGTTATCGAACTGAAAAGGACATGAGATGAAAATGCTCATTTCACTGGATACTGTACAGAAAATAAAACGGGAATTAGGGCGCACATCCCCTTCGATTAAGTCTTCTCACCGTGTGGAAGCAATGGCACGCGGATTGGGGTGGAAATCGAACGCTGCACTGCGCGCATGTCTTATGTGTTCCTCGATCGAATGTGAGATCGATGACACTGAATTTTGCAACTACCTAAAAAACAGAGGCTTTGAGAACATCGCTTCTGATGCCCTTAGTAAAGCTATATCCAATGTAGGTATGCAATCGGGGCAATTGCACGCGAGTGCCACCAAACGGAATAATCAGGGCCGACAGGCATTCGGTATTGTAGGATTTTTTGCCGGGAAAGTTTCGCTGGCGGCGGCTTTCGTGGGTTTTCTTTGCGCTGTGTTTTATCTTTACAACGGAGCACAGACGGCAGTCGGGCGCCTTGACAGTACTGTGGAGCATATTCTCACTGTGGCAGAGGGGACAGCTAAACGGTCTGTCCTTGTTTTTGATGAAGCCTTGGCCAGCGAAGTTGCTGGTTCGCTCCTTGCCTTTCCTTATATTAAAAAGGCGAGTATTTTCGATGATCATGGCGTTATAATAGCCACGGTATCCCGTGCGAAAGTAACGGATGTTAGCCTGGCAACCATTTCGTCACTATTTGCATCCCTCGGTGATAAAACATACGCAAGGGTCCTAGTCTTACCCTCCGGATTAGACGGTAACGCCGAACTGCGATTGATCGTTGATCAGAGAGTTGGCCTGACAATGGTACCCGGCCCAACAATGACTGGGTTTTTCATGTTCTTTTTAATTGGGGCCACGCTGATATTTGCTTTTGCCGCCCTGAGCAGAGTTCTGAGAAAACGAGTGCAAGCCTATTTGATTGAGCTGTACCGGTATCAAAAAGCATAAAAATATAGTCTTTCCAACTAAGAATTATGTGCTTGAACACAGCGGGGGGCGGATGCCCCCGTTAGCTTTCTGGCGAAGGCCAATTGAGCTCTGAAGAATTCATAGCATGATAYTTTCTCAAACCACCCGACGCCAAAAATACATAGTAAACAATCAGATAGAGCCGTCAAAGAAATGTAGGTACACTCCGAATTCCCGTGTACTTACATTTTTCACACCTCTGTCATACGCGATAAGGGGCTTTCCTTACGAAGCTACTGTTGTAAGCTCGCTTCACTTAATGCCAACAGTGACCCTCCTTTAACGTACGAAAAATGACAAACATGAGTGATCAGAATAAACCAAACAGCACACCTGCAGGGAAGCAACCCAAGGAACCTAGCCCTAAGAAATCTGAAGGGTTGGAGATCAGGCTTCCCTACGACAGCAAAACCGCCTTCCGCGCCGCCTGCGACGCCAGCGGCGAAACCGTCAGCACCGTGCTGCGCAGCGCCATCGATCACTATACCAAACACCGTCATTTCAGTGCGAACCCACCAAAATACAGGAGTTTCACAATGATGATTACAGGCATGGTACTCGGCGGCTTAATTGTCGGCGGCTTGTTTACGCTGAATAGCGACGTCGCTGAACCAGAAAACCCTTTGACCGCTTCTCACTTCAACAGGCTGGATACCAGCGGTGATGGGGCGCTCACGCTGAAGGAATATCTGAAAGGACTTGAGCACCTTTCGGTCAGGAAAGTYACCCGCAACAGCACAACATCTGTCCCTGCCTCTTCCTTGGAATTCATAGTAGAAAACGAGAATGGGGCCGATACAAAAGAAACACCCTCAAAAGATACACCTACTGGCACGGAAAAAAACGTCCCAAACGGCGCGCAAAATAAGGAATCCTCACTCGAAATCAGCGATCCTGTTAGCCGCGCATTCTCTACCGTTAACCTGATAAATAGWTTRCCGGAGGGACACCCAGAGTGCGTAGCAGCGTTGACCGAGATCGATAGGGCAGAACTTGCACGCGAGTTCTACAGACTTGACGTAAATGAAGATAACCTTGTGGACTTAGAGGAGTTCACCCAAATCCGACTATTGCCCAGCTTGCTGGATGTCCGGCAGAGATTTAACAAGCTTGATGGCGATAATAATGGCACTCTATCATTCCGTGAAATGCACCGGCTTTATATTATACACGTCATAGAGCACCTGACCTCAGGCTACGGCGGGCGCACAGGGCATATGCCTACGCCGTGCAAGTCGGCATTTGAAAAATCGCGGTTAGGCCACACGAATTCCAACGAGCCCGTCACATTAGTACAGTCCTATAGTATCCACAAATGGGCACTTAGCCCAAGCATCACACCAGAAGGCATGAAACGCGAAACCTATTTACGGCTCGACCTTAACAAAGATGAAACGCTTAGTTTTGATGAATTTATCAGCTGGTATATGTAATTTCTCGCGTATAAGGACACGCCCCAGACATATTGCAAGCCCAATGTCCGCTCTTGGCGAGAAGGCGACCATGCCTAGCTGACGCCGTAATGGCCGCTTACCGCTGCTGGAGCGGACTGTCGTGCCCGTAGCTGGAATGGCTACTCATGACCCAAAGCGGGCTTTCGCTTTGGAGCAAGCAGTGAGTGTAGGTTTTCACATTAAGTGCTTCAAAAGCGTGCGCAAACTGCGGTCTTTTTCCAATAGGCCTGATTATTCCCCTTGTATTCCCCGTTGGCCTTCCGCAAACATTGATACCACGACACGTGAAATGGAGGGGCGAATGAACTTCGGTTATTATATTAAAACAGAACGCGAACAGCGGGGCTGGACGCAACCTGAGGCCGCGATTAAAGCCGACATTGAGCAATCCTATTTATCAAAATTGGAAAGTGGCAAACGGTACCCTTCAGAAGAAGTTTTCGAGAAACTAGTAAAGGTTTACCACATCAATGTCGCTCATCTCGAACATAAAATCTTTGCGGCAGACTTGGAAAAGCTAAGGGATATCAGCAGTGTGCGGTCCTTCCTATTGGGGCGCCACCGTCGTGACCATAAACTGCGACGTAGCTGGTTCGCCCTGGGGCTAATCATGCTTATGGCAGGCAGTAGTCTTGCGTTCTTTCAGTTGGCGCAGGACCCAAGTCAGGAATATATGAGGATATACGAATCTTGGTCCGTTGTTCCAGAAGATGCTGACTTCGAAAATGCTGACTACAAGGAATATAGGCGAACTTTCTGGAAAGGGACGAGCAAAGAAATCAATGCTCGGCTAGATTTAGATATCATGCTAGCCAAATCTACGAGAGGAGGCGGGTTCTATTCCAAGGTTGAAGGCGGCATACGTTTGTATCGACCGGGAATGCTTCACACTCAAAAAACCTCCAACCGCGACTTATTCCTTTTAACGCTGGGTTCCATGTTGATGGTGGGTGGTATCGCTTGTTTTGTTGTTGGCCGTCACTGGCGCTAATTTTTGATGCGGGCCGCTCTACCAGAAAGAAGCTACGAAAACTCGATAGGAGGCAATTTTGAAATTTGGTGATTTTTTGAAAGTGAAACGCGAGAGTATGGGTTGGACACAACCTGATGCTTCTGGGCGGGCACAGATTGAGCAATCCTATTTGTCCAAACTGGAAACTGGAAAAAGATATCCCTCTGATGATGTTTTCCAAAAGCTGGCAAAGCTGTACGCTATCGACTTAGTAGAGTTGGTCCAAAAACTCTTTGCGTCCGAATTGGACGAATTGCGGGAGATACGCAGCGTCCGGACTTTTATTTTGGCGCGGCAGAAACGCGAGACCTCTATGTTGCGGAGCTGGCTATTGGCTGGCCTCTTCATGCTCGTGGTAGGCAGCGGCCTGATGGTATTTCAAATATCACAGGACCCAACGACGGACTATGTATTTTGGTATCGCTCTGAGGGTGTTACGAAGCCAAACGAACGCATGGAACCAAGTAAGCGCTCAGCTACACCGCCAGATTTGGTTGCAGACAAGCGATCCGGAAAGTCGACGCTTAAGGTCGAGCTGTCGATTTTTAACATCGATCAGTATCCTGGTAGGTTCTTCCTAAAGGACGTAAAGGGTGGGACGCGCCTCTATCAATTGGATGACGTCTCCCAGGATGAACGGTCAAATCGCAACAAATTCCTGATAGCATTGGGCGCGGCATTGATAGCGGGTGGCCTCGGTTGCTTTCATTTGTGCCGCCGTTGGACATAGCTGATACGCAGTTTGAATATATAATAGTGATGACTGCTTATGGCGAGAAGGCGACCATACTTAGCTGGCAGCGCAATGGCCGCTTACCGATGCTAGAACGGACTGTCGTGCCCGAAGCTAGAATGGCTGCTCATGACCCAAAAGCTACTAAGGGGATTCACCGGACGACTGCCGACCACAAAACATTTACAGTCCAAGCTAAGGCAACAAATGTGGCTAGTTTCACGCCCCAAGTAGTTTCCAAAAAGCCTGGGTGTTCTACTATCTTCCTGGCACCGCCGCGAAAATAAACCCAGAAAAAGCCGCACACTGAAGCTAAAACACTTAGTACGGCAAAAAATCCAAAATCGATCCCAACCTTCCCAGAGATGGTGAAACCGTTTATCGATAGATAGGTACTAATCCCCAGCAACGAGGGGGCGGTTCCTGCAACTATTAACCAAGTGATAAACTTACTATAACCAGCCGCCAGTGCTGGATTTTTGCTGATGTGTACTTTTGCCCTCAATTTCCAACGAACGGCAAACCAAACAAAACCTATAGCTTGCAAGCTATATATGATCATAAGCTTCGCAATCGTCAAAAATTCCTCGGTTTGGTCATTTTGGAGAAATTGCTGCTTTCGTCTGTCTACACCAGTATCTTGCACAGTATTATTAACCGCAGCAGGTTCTACTTCTAACCTCAAGATCATATTACCAGAGTGACGGATCCTTACATAAATCCCCGCGTTCATCGGTCCTCCGTGAGGGCGCGAATTGCGAAATCCCGGCTCAATTCGATAATCAGAATAATGGAATTTTTTTCCTTTCACTGTGAAGCTTTCAACGGCACCGTTTTCGCGTGGTAGCGGGATGAAATTTTCTACAATGCCCTCAACTGTTTCGTACTGGCCATCTTGGTAAAATGTCACGACTTTGTTATATCGCGCATAGCCCAACGCGAACCAAACTACTGTCAAGATGCCTGCACCCCACACAAAAAACTTTGCAATTGCAGGAAGCGTTGGTGAATGTTTGGTGATTATTGGGCCTATGGTTTTTGTCCGCACGACAAACTGTAAACACAGTCCTATGCCGAAAAACATCAGCCCCAAGAGAATGGGTTTCCAATTATAATATCCATTTTCGATTAAATCGAAAACCAAAACAAGTTCATCACTATTCACTTAAATTTCCATCTCAAAATACGAGTTAAAACACCCACAAGCCGTTCCAATCTATTTTGATGCATTACAATTGTTAGCGTCCGGTTAGGCATACCCAGTACCACCAATCGTACGATTTTGGTCATAAACATGGCATATTACAGCGAGGGGCCTGCAATTAAGTATATGCGCCCAAGAACTCTTCCAGAACTCCGGCCTTAAAAGGAAATACTATTTCCATGGCCATTTAAAAGGCCATTTAAAGGAAGAAGCTCGGATCCAAGGTGACGGCGCGTCGAAATAGTCATTGCCCATTTCGGTCGACCCTGGAGTTGCTAACACATGTTTTAAAGCAGCAATGGTATCTAGATGGATCTGTTCCTCGGTTGTCCCTCTATGGTTTTCGAAGTGGTATGCTCTTTCCGAATTGGGTCTGTCATCAAAAAGCCCTGTGAAATCAGCGTAAACATAGATTTCGATTGTCTGATCCAATACATAGAACAAATTATAAGTTCCTATTCGGTCATCTTCTGCTGTCTCCGTGGTCGTCGTATATTCAACACGTAATATCATCAGGCATTTTTCAACATCCTTAGACAATTGAACCTGAAACTTCGTCAGATTAGCCATTTCTTGATTATTTCTCCTGTGGCCTTCCAAAGCAGCAATAAAAACCCTGCACATCGGCGGGTCTTCTGCGACAAAATTCAGAAAAGCGGCCTAGTCCTCAAGTCTCCACACACCATGCTAGGTGATGAGGCGCACCTACTCAGGCACCAACAAACCGAGGCTAGCCATTTAATTAAAGACCCATAACTGCTTCATTAACATAGCAAACGGCAGCGGCGTTAGTTTCGCTCTGGTACAAAATAGAGTAAATGTCATCGATAAATATTCGATCCTGCCCAAGTTTTTTGAATACCCTTCCGAAAAAACGACTAGGTTTTCCTTCGCACAGTGTCAGGTCAATTTTTTCCACCAGAAATACTTTGATCCCTTCCACTTCAAAATAAACGGTATTTTTGTCCATCACGGTTACTCTACCAAAGTCARAAACCCTTRTTTTGCACCACAAACATTTTTYAACCGCCTCCGCAACTGTAAGAGTTCCTTTGCCAAAAAATTCTTGGTTCCAACACAGCTTCAACGTTACAAACGTAAATACAAACAACGTAAGAACTATAGCTAGCGACCGACGTAGGGATGATTTAATTCGGGTCAAAAGTTTCTCCTTGTTGCTTTACGCCTATTAAACTTGGTCCAACAACAATAGCAACGATGTCGTTATTGTTAAGTCCGTTTCTCGGAGCCACCGCGACCGCTCGCTCTGAAACTTCAACGACAATCAGCTCWGAGAAGCAGCTTAAGGGTATTGGGCGGGCGGTTACGGTAAAACAATACGCGAGTGCTTTAAGGCTCATGGATCGCTTATGGGGATAAATGCTCAGTCAGAAGGATTTGCCGCACCGTCCGCTTCTGGCGAGAAGGCGACTATACTTAGCTAACAGCGCTATGACCGCTTACCGCTGCTAGAGCGGACCATCGTGCCCGAGGCTTGGTCGTTAATTCGTTTTCAATAGTTGCCTAACTGCGCAACATTCGCAAAGAAATGGCGCTTTTCAAAACACACAAATCTTTCCGATTATTGCTCAACCGCGCAAGTTGACACAACTGTGACGCACCACTGACATTCTCAGTGACGCATGACAATTGCGGTTGCTACACGATAGCACCCGCCTTTTCGTTTTTCCCATATTATATATATAATATGAACATTATTCCGACAATATGTTAGTATAACTTTGTCTTGATTTTGTTGTGTGGCCTCCGTCATCAATTGACTTCCCGTGTAGCTTAATCTCTAGTTCAGTTAAATATTCTACAATTATTACGTTCAATCCAAATCACCGAGAAAACAGATGAACTGGTTTAAAAAATTACTATTCGCTTTCAGTGCCGGCGCAGTATCTTTCGCAGCTGCAGCTGAAGACCAGGTGTGGACGAACATGCCTGAATCGCGGTTTGCACGAGAGATTAATCTTACGCGGTGTGTCGACTGGAACCATAAGGGCGATTACAAAATTCTGTTTCCAGAAACTGATTTATCGTGCGTAAAGCCACTCCTAAAAACTTTAGCACAGCGAAATGCGTTTGAAGTGCCTAGGCCGACAAGGCGAGGGGGTTTCAACGCCAACTTTATGTATGGCGACTGGGAGCTTGTTGGATACGGCGAGTTTTGGAAAGGCGACATCGATGATAGTGTTTGGGACAAGGAGCTTGCCGCGTTTTCATCTTTAAGTGTTGGTGAAGATAGCACTCTAACCTGGGCAGGGCCGAGCGGTGAAATCAAGCCTAACTTAAGCTATTGGGGCCTTTATAGAAACATCCGTTACCATGCCCATAAAAGGCGTAAGAGCTTGCCTAGAATATCTTTGAAGACCTCCGGTAGTGAGTTTCAAGACATTATTTTATCACCCTGCACGCAGCTTATCAAAACGTGCATGATTGTAACGGGGATACAGTTTTTAGTTGATGGCTCTCAAATGAATGGGCGGTTAGTTTACAGAAAAAAAACTAGCACATCTTCCTAACGCAGCCGTTTATTCTCTGACTTATATTCTAGTGCAGCCCGGTTAATTTGGGCTGCATTTTTTATGTCGTCCTTAAGAATTGGTGCGTGTTTTAGAACTGTTTGTACATACCTGACAATTAAACGTGCTTGCTGAGGCGTAAACCCCTGTCTCCATGTCAATTGCACAAAGAGATAAGACATCAAAGCAAAGGGCGATGAAAAGAATACCAACATGATAGCAAACGCCACCCCAGTGCCTGTTGTTGCCGTAATCAAGGAAGATATGGCCAACGTGATCATTAGCCCTGCCAGAACGCCCGTAAAAATTGCGAACACCCCCACATAGCTTTTCTTACCATTTGCGAACTGCTTTTGGTCTACGATCGTCTGGGCGATATCCTCTGGCAACTGCTGTTTGAAGGCCTGAAGTGTCTCTTTAACTTTGCCGAAGAAAGCCACACCGAGGCCATATTTGATCATGCCAACTGTCAGAAACTTGAAAACTTTCTTTATCATTTGGAACCTCCAAAAATATCTCCATCATGCGGAACGCGTGAGAAAGCTTCACCTGTGAGTGATGGTATTAAGAGAAAACAAGCTACCGCTGCAACGATCTGAAGGATGCTGTACAGGATACTGTACAGACCATTGAAAATGATCACCTGAATGCTTGTGAATTGCATGTTGTTGAGTGCGTTTGAAAAACTGGCGGCAAGGAACTGTGAACAAATAATAAAAAAGTTATAGCTAATCCAAAGCGCTATCAAAATTACCAGCGGCCGGAGCAACACCTCAAGCAAGGCTACCCAGCCAGTACCAAACGCGATCTGGGATGACCTAATCCTTATATGAAACACCAACCATAGGCTCCCGCCCACGAATGTAGTTATTGATATAACCACCCAAGCGAATATGGCTATCATAGAAAACAGCCAAGGCAAGAGGGGCAGTAGAGCCGACATAAAGAAACCAGCAATTAGAAACATCCACATTATAGGTGTGAGCCATTCTTCGAGCCCACCTTGTACGTTGCCAAGTATTGGAACGCCCGCAAGTACAGTTTGCATCGCCGCTATGCTAGCGCCAACCGTAGTGAAGAAGTYGCCGTCATTTACAATAACAGTAAGTGGGTGCTCGTTCTGAGTGTGATCTATATCAAACTGTACAATACTATCATTCAGGAAACGCAGCAGAAGTGACATAAGCTGAGATGTATCCGTATTGGCACTGTCCTGCCATTCGTTCTGTTGCACGTATTGAACAAATGCTGGTTGTCCTTCATTTAGAAACTCTCGCAATTTGTTTGTCAGCGCCGTAACATGGTCAGGCGGATTAGCCCAGATCGGGTTCCACTGAGTTGGCTGGGATGTTGGAATTCCTAGTGAGAAAGCTTTGTTAGTAAGAAAGTTGGCTTCAGATAAGCGCCGCATATAACCACCTGCATTATACCATTTTGAGGCTTCGGACCTGTGCCTGTTGGTATTTACAATTTCAAATACATCTCTTTTCAGTTGCGCATGGGCGGCGGACATTTGAAATTCATATCCCTCAAACACTCTTGCTAACGCTTCAGTTCTTGGCGGCTGATTTTCTGCGGCCGTGCGGGGATAGGCAGAAAGCGCAAATTGTCTCGCTAATGGGGCAATAGCTTCCTGTAGATTATTAAATGCATTTGTAGATATATCCCCGTATTCAATAACCGTACCTCTGTAGGGAAGGTTTTCTAAGTTTACTGGAGACAGATCTGGTAGGTTAAAGGCAGAGCCAGTAGTGAATGACAATGCCGGCACAACGTCAGTTGTGTCTTGAGTTTCGAAGAGGCCGCAGTGTGGTTTGGAGCTGAACAAGCTCGATCTTCCAGGGAATGCATATTCACCGCCATCATTATCAATTATCCTATTAATGTTTGCGCCTGTTTCTAGCTGCAGATAATAGAAACAAACGTTAGCTTCAAATAATTGAAGGCCGATATCCCTTTGGACAGAGAGAGCTTGTACGTCGCTGTCAATTGGATCTGCGTACATTGTCTCAAAGGCAGTGTCCCAACCAACTTGGGCAAGGTTGCTCCCTGCTAGCATCAATGTGATCACCAGCTGGTTGAAGAGGTTTAGACCAGATGCTGAATTAGGGATTATAAAAAGCAGAGCGACGWTAGACCGAATGTAGCCAACCACGGTTTGATCGTTGATTAGGGACGCTTTATCACCTTCGCCATCGTCCTGAGCCTTTGAAACCCCGTGAGCAATAATGTGAATGAACACCTGAAACAGCAGCATCAACGTTCCAATGGACGCTGCTGCAGTATTGAGAGTAAGCATGAGCCCAGCAAACCCAGTGCCGCCTTCGGACGGAAATAGTTGCAGTACAAGATCGCGAATAAGGCCATCGGGTGCTTGGCTAAGTAAATCTTCAAAAAACTCCATACTACCGTTCCCTTGCTTTCTCTTTTGTGCGTTGGATTACCTTCGGTGTTTCTTGAACTTGTTCCGGGGGTTTTGACCGTGATCTACCGCCACCTAAGTTGTTAGCGGACCTACTAGCGGTCACAGCTCGTCGCAGGAGTGTGCTCGGCGCTAATGCTCCCTTAAGGGTCCGCAAGCCCTGCCGCGTGATTGAACCGAGCATTTTATTGATTGCTTCATTTGCAGATTTACCGGCAACTTTTGAAGTTGCTGAAGGGAGTGTTCTCTTGGCGATTTTTCCAAAGGTATGATCGAGGTCGTGCCTATTCTTCACAAGGCCTGAAAGCGCGAGGCCCACATGAGAACCCTGCCGGCTGTGTGATCCTGCTAGCAGCCCTCTAACGTTCTCGGGGCCAAACCCGAGGGCTGCGTGCCTTTTATTCCATATTTCTAAAAGCTCATTGAGATCCGTCTTTACTTTGCTCTGCCGGGTCATGAGCGCGGCATTCTCAAAACTACTCGGTGTTTTAAAACTATAGTCGCGTGTTGCTTCCAAAATAGCTGCGCGCCTGTTGGAGTTAGCGGCATTCACAGCGGCAGGAATGCCTGCAATCCTGAAATTGTCACCGGAATGCATTTCCAATTTAAATCCAAGCCCCTCTAAACGTTGAGCCAGCTCTGCATGGTAAATGAGCTGCGCCTGTTTTTGAGCCCTGTACATTGACCTAGAATGGAGAGATCCCCATTTCCCATTTTCTTTGAGACCCGCGTTAAAAACGAAGTTATGGGTATGAAGTTGTGGATCGAGGGCCCGAGAAAGAAAGTGATCGTGCCGAGACCATATGAGTCCAGCAACGTTTTCCTTATTGACCCCGTTGCGGCCAGAACGGGTAATAGCGAAATTAGCTTCGACATATTGCATGGCCCGTTGACTGGCGTCACGYTGGGCTTTTTCAATCGCTTGGGCTATATCGTTAGGGGCGACAGCCCACACGGTGGATACGCTTTTGTCAGGTGAAAACGTGTAATCCCAACCAGGCACCCGTTCTGTTTTGCCCGTGTGAACTTGAACTATCTGAGAGCCGTCAACGGGATTTTTCCCCTCAAGAAGGGCTTTAAATGGAGCCCTATCTGCAGGATCACCGTGTATTTCTAGCCATTCAGCCGCTTGCCCTTGGAATTCACCGGGGCGATCGAGGCCTTTTAGTTGCTCATCCTGACTTTCGAGGTTGGCGTGATAGTTAAGGGCGCCGCTAACAGAAGTACTTTTGGTTAATCTTGCTACCATTTAGTTGCCCCTTACTTCGATCTCTATTGACGTGGTAATAATCTTGCCCGGGTGCATAAAGAGCTTTGGGTAGTCGCTGGCAATAACGGTATCAAGGTATGATCTGACTGCTGCGGTCATCTGYCCTTCTGGACACTTGCGAAGGATCAGTCGCCTSGGCGCGATATCCACGCTGTGCAGWTTTTTKGYAGCKGAAACCKTACSTRCATCGGCTGCAGGCGCGGCAGTGTGCTCAGCCRCYGCGGGTTTYGTTTTGGGTTTCTTCGTCGCTTGTGAAGTTTCATTTTGTGGCGCTTCCAGCAGCACAAGTTCATCAGCGGCTCTGTAGTTCTGATCTTTAAGATAGTCAGCGGGAACATAACCGGGCCGAAATTTGCGAATATCACGAATTTGCATTCTTACGATTGGTACCAATTCTTTATAGCCCAGCACGATCATTCGGAGGTAGGGTCTGGCGGTTTTACCCCTTAGTCGCGCCAGAAACCCCAGACTCTCCTCAAACCTTCCAAGAACATCACTTAGCTGGCTCGGCAGAATTATCAGCTCGTCCTCACTACGGATGGAATGACTTGTTGATTGCGCTGCACCAGCTCTACCACTCATGCTGTTGCTTATTTTTTCTATGGTTCTCTTACCAATAAGCATCGACATTTTTTCTGCAGCTGGCCCGGCCTTGTGTTTTGCAATGATGATGGTGCCAAAGTTATTGAACCAGTCGAAAACAACTTTCTCACCGTAAATTTCTTCCAATTGAAGGCTCGATTGCGCGCCTATCACTACAATTATACCCTTGGATCGTCCTAATCGGATCAACTCGCTGATCTTGTCTTGTTTTTGCATCGCCCAGAATTCATCCATCCCAAACCAGATGCGCCTTGTATCGCTTTCACCAAGATTTGGGCTGATGCCAAGAGTACACATAAAGTGAACAGCAGCACTGACCCACGCAGAGGAAAGGTCGGAAAACTCGGCGTTTCTCGCCAAAATAAGAACTTGCTGGTTCTCTTTTGGGGACATCATCCACCTGATAGTTGGTTTGAGGAAGCATCACTTGTAGAAGATATAAATTCAGGAGAGTTCATCCCAACCTTG
>JAESRJ010000043.1 GCA_016764715.1 Kordiimonadaceae bacterium
TCTGAAGAAGTTGGGTAATTTGAAGGCTACCCAGAAGGCATCTGCTGCCATCCCTGCGCCGAGATAGCGGGCCATAAGAATGTCGCGTACAAAGCCAAACAGGCGACTAAGCAAAGTGAAGCCACCAACCGCCGATACGCTTTTGAGCATGCTCAAGCGCTTTGCTCTTTGTGTGAGGTGTCCGAAATTGTACCGTCAGCGTTTGAAGTTGCTGGCTTGGTCTGTTTGCCGCCGAAGTTAGTTTCGCCGCCCGCCGCGAGCAATAGTTTTTGCTCGATGTTTCTCAAGCGTATTTTGTTGGTCACTTTTTGCCCCACTAGATCCCGAATATAGAAAACATCAATCGCTCGTTCGCCGTAGGTTGAAACATGCGCAGAGAAGATGGAGACTTTAAGGCGGTAGAGCGCATAGGCTAAATCATAAAGTAAGCCCGGACGATCTTTTGCATTCACCTCGATAACTGTAGACCAGTTAGATGCTTTGTTATCGACCAGCACAACAGGCTCAAACTCAAAAGCTTGGTCTTTGCTGCCGTAGAAGCGTTTTTCCTTGAGCTGTTCTTTAGGACGCACATTGCCCTGCAGGGTATTGAAAATAGTTTCTTCCAACCGGTCTAGCTGCCGGCGGCTGTCAAAAGCGCGGCCATCATGACTTTGTACCGTGAAATTATCCATCGCAATGCCGTCGCGTGTGGTGTGGATTTTTGCCCCTAAGATGGACGCGCTTGCAACCCCGAGCGCGCCGACAATGCGGGCAAAAGCGCCGGGGTGATCTTCTGCGTAGACAGCCACCTTTGTCATGTCTTGAAACAATTCCACCCGAGCGGTTACGCCGAGTAAGGATTTCTGTTCGTCAGTACGTCGGATCAGCCGGGCATTTTGCAAAAGCGTGTCTTTGTCTTCCGCGATCCAGTAACTGTCATTAAAGCGCGCTTGATAGGYGCTGRWYTCKGTYTKGTYCCAGTCYTTTAGCTTGGYGAAAAGYGTWTCTTTCTTKGYRGCRACMCGTTCGTCGCGGCCCCGWGCKGCATGGCCAACATTCAGYACCTCTTCRGCCGCATGGTACAGTTCYCGCAGCARCTGSCCTTTCCAGCCATTCCAWACACCYGGRCCAACAGCGCGGATATCAACAACAGTKARGACAAGCAACAGCCGCAGYCTYTCRGGGCTYTTGATCAGGTCRCAGAAATCKAGGATYGTTTTATGGTCSGCYARATCKCGTTTAAAGGCYGTATTGCTCATYARCAAATGCRTTTGCACCARCCAGGCAACKGTTTCAGTTTCWGCYGGKGTTAAACCAAGGCGRGGGCACAGYTTYTCTGCTACTTCAGCRCCAAGTTTCGAATGGTCACCGCCTCGKCCCTTRGCGATGTCGTGYAGRAGAACACCYACATAGAGCACGCGGCGAGATATAACYTGTTGAATGATCTTKGTGGCMAGCGGGTGATCATCCGCYAGGTCGCCGTTTTCGATCTKCGAMAGKAGMCCRATGGCGCGAATGGTATGYTCATCAACGGTATAGTGRTGATACATRTCATAYTGCATCTGCGCGACMACACGGCCAAAATCYGGRATRAACCGCCCGAAYACRCCSGCTTCATTCAARCGSCGCAGYGCMACTTCGCCGCCGCGYTTKGCMGTWAGGATMYTYAGRAARTCTTCGTTGTTRKCWGGCTCCCGGCGYACRCGCTGGGTGATRCGGCTRAGGTTTTGTTTGATRAGCCGCAGSGCRTCRGGGTGAATATCCARGTCGTTATCGTTRGCSCGYMGGAATATGCGYAACATCAGTGCAGGGTTGTTTTTAAAGTCGTCTTTATTGGCAACTGAAAGACGCCCGCCYTCWACGGCAAAYTCCTTAAGTTTTTTCGTYCGCCGCCACCGKGAAAAAATGGTTTTCTTCTGTCTGGCTTCCAGTACTGCGCAAAAGACGCGTGTCAGGTCACCCACTTGTTTGGCCACCAAAAAATAGTGCTTCATAAAGCGTTCAACGGCGCTCAGGCCGGGGTGGGCCTTATAGTGTAGCACTTCTGATAGCTGGCGCTGCATATCAAAACCGAGCCGYTCYTCAGCTCTGTCGGCAATGAAATGCATGGCAACGCGCACCGTCCAAAGGAAKGATTCCGCTTTTTGAAACTGGCGGTTTTCAGTTTCYGTYAAAATATCAGGGTTTACCGCTCGGTCGCGGCTTACGCCGTACAGGAAGCGGGCAATCCACCACATGGTTTGCAAATCGCGTAGGCCGCCCTTACCGTCTTTGATGTTGGGTTCAACTACGTAGCGGCTATCACCCAATTTTTTGTGGCGTTTGTCGCGTTCTTCGAGCTTTTGGTCAACAAAATCGCTACCGCTTCCCGAAACCACTCTGCGGACGAAGCGTTTTGCTGCTTGCTRATAKAGTTTTTCGTCGCCCCACAAATGGCGTGCCTCAAGAAATGAAGTGCGAATTGTAAGATCCATTTTGGCAAGCTTAGAGCATTCGTCTGGTGTTCTAGTGGCATGACCAACTTTAAGGCCGAGATCCCAAAGTACATACAGCATATATTCGACAACGTTCTCCGCCCAAGGCGTCGATTTGTAGGGGATCAGAAACAGTAGATCGATGTCTGAATAAGGCGCCAATTCTCCGCGGCCGTAGCCGCCAGTAGCTACAAGCGCTAATCGTTCAGAAGATGTTGGGTTGCCGAGCGGGTAGACCTTCTGTGTCGCGAAATCAAAAAGTGTGCGCAGCAACTGGTCAAGCACGTAAGACAGTGACGCCGCAGAAACAATGCCTTTTTCCGCCTCATCAAAAAACCGACGTTTCACTTCGTTCCAGCCGCCTTGATGGGCGGCCTTCAGTATTTTGACAAGCCCTGGTTGCCACTGTTCTTTAGGTGTGTTCTCCACAAGCTCGTCGAGCGCAATAACCAGGGCTTTGCGGTTTATTAGGGCTCGGCGATTTCGGATTTTCGTCACTAGGGCGTGTCCTCATCTTAAACTATCTTCAAGTTTCTGCAGCAACGTCCTTAAGACTATAGAGTATTTCGAGCGCGTCTTTTGGCGAAAGTTCATCTGGGTTTATGTCTGCAAGCGCCTTATCAAGCGCTGACGGCCCTTTTGGTGCCTGCGTATCATGAAGTGGGGCAGACTGGAAAAGCGGCAAGTCATTGATCAAACCAACGGACTTATTGCCTTTTTCGCTACTCTCCAAATGGTCGAGAACCTGACGTGCGCGTTTTATAACGGTATTTGGCAAGCCTGCGAGCTTGGCTACCTGAATGCCGTATGACCGGTCGGCGGCGCCAATAGCCACTTCGTGCAGGAATACGACGTCGCCTTTCCATTCGCGGACTTTCATTGATCGCAGCGATACGGCATCCAAGGTTTCCTTCAGGGCCGTTAGTTCGTGATAATGGGTTGCAAACAAAGTGCGGCACTGGTTGATGTTGTGCAGGTTTTCGACGGCAGCCCAAGCAATAGATAGGCCATCATAAGTTGCCGTTCCTCGGCCAATTTCGTCCAATATCACAAGAGATCGAGGCCCTGCCTGGTTAAGGATCGCGGCGGTTTCGACCATTTCCACCATAAATGTAGAGCGGCCGTGGGCCAGGTCGTCTGATGCGCCGACGCGGCTAAACAGCCGGTCCACCACACCTATATGAGCGCTTGCCGCCGGCACATATCCGCCGATCTGAGCGAGGATTGCAATGAGCGCATTCTGGCGTAGAAAGGTGGAYTTACCRGCCATGTTGGGCCCCGTGATCAGCCAAAGCCTGTCGTCTGGCGCTAAATCACAGTCGTTTGCAACAAAAGGGCTGTTATCTTTCAGCCGCAAAGCCTTCTCGACAATAGGATGTCTACCGCCAAGAATTTCAAAGGCAAGGCTATCGTCTACCTGTGGCCGAACGTGGCGTTCYTCTTCCGCCAATATTGCAAGCGAAGAGGTGACATCCAGYACCGCTAAAGCCTCAGCAGCCAGAAAGATCGTATTGAACGACTGGAGGATCAGCTCGACGAGCTTTTCGTAAATCTCRYTCTCTAGCGCGAGCGCYCTATCACCGGCTTCAGAAATCTTGCCTGCAAGCTTCGATAGCTCAGTCGACGAAAAGCGTACAGCGCTGGCCAGCGTTTGCCGGTGAATGAAGGTCTCATTCAGCGGTGCTTCTAGCATCCTGTCCGCATTCTTTGCGGTAATATCAACATGGTAGCCAATGACGTTGTTATGCTTGATTTTAAGAGAAGTTATGCCGGTAAGAGTTTTATACTCGCCTTCCAATTCTGCAATAAGCCTGCGGCTGTGGTCCTTCAGCATRCGGTATTCGTCGAGSGCTTCACTGTAGCCTTCCGCTACAAAGCCGCCGTCACGTGAAAGTAGAGGTGGTTCCTCGACAAGCGCGCGGTCCAGTTCGGCAATCAAGGGCGTATGATTACCTAAATCTTCATGGGCAGCAGTTAGTAGCATAGGCACTTCATCAAGCACGCCGCTGGGGCCCGACAGAAGGTTCTGGATATCAGCTGCTGTTTTCAGGGCTTGGCGGATGCCAGACAGGTCCCGCGGCCCCCCGCGACCAAGGGATAAGCGACTTAATGCGCGTTCGATGTCAGGTGCTTGTTTAAGACTAGTGCGGATATCACTGCGAAGCGCGGGCCGTGCATGCATATGCTCGACACAGTCCAATCGCTCGTTGATCCGCACGGGATCCGTGAGAGGSGCAGCTAGCCTGCGAGAGAGCAGACGAGCGCCAGCGCCAGTGATRGTGCGRYCNAYGSTAKNCRAKSWMGCTGCCCGAATGCTCGCCGATTTGGGTGCGGGTCAATTCGAGGCTACGCCTTGTGGCGGCGTCGATCATCATCGTGCCGTCGATTGAATGCCTTTTGGGAGGCGACAGGCGCGGTAGGTTTCCCTTTTGCGTATCTTCGAGATAGCCAACCAAGGCCCCTGCTGCAGCCAAATCAGCACGCGTGAAAGCAGCAAATCCGTCTAGCGTCGAAACATCAAACAGTTCCTGAAGCCTGCGAGTGCCAAAGCCACTATCAAAATGCGCCTTATCCCAACGGCTTACGACATTACGCCAATCAAATATCTGCCCTGATATCGACTCRTCRTTMGCTARMTCGTCCGAGATRAGRAGTTCRCTTGGGGCTAARCGCGCTAAATCHGCGTCCAGTCTGCCYAATTTGGTMGGYARRACAAAAAAYTCGCCYGTCGACATTTCAGCGACAGCGAGCGACAGGTCYTTTTGCGCRCGCCCAATRGCWACCAAGTAATTRTTACTGCGCGGGTTKAGRAGGTTATCYTCGSTGAGYGTRCCSGGYGTTACCAGCCGSACYACYTCSCGCCGSACCACMGATTTCGCRCCGCGTTTTTTCGCKGCAGCMGGATCTTCCGTTTGTTCRCACACGGCWACYTTGAATGATTTTTTAATCAGRCGRGMCAGATAYAYTTCAGAGGCATGCACMGGAACRCCCGCCATYGGRATGTCTTCGCCGTTGATYTTSCCGCGTTTTGTYARGGTGATATCAAGSGCTGCMGAGGCKTTTTCKGCRTCTTCGAAAAACATYTCGTAAAAATCGCCCATGCGGTAAAAAAGYAAACARTCWGGRTATTCTGCTTTAATTTCAACAAATTGAGCCATCATYGGYGTCAGGCTTGGTARGCGCGCCATCTKAACCCACTTGTTYTCTGCRGGKTTTARCKGGKTNGWTANCCTYYGCTGARCTATCTTCGGTTAWTGTYTCTAAAGCGGCRCTYGRCGGCATTCTGGTAAAACCTTTAAAGTAACTGCTTATTTCATTTGTCAGCAGCTTTGTGGCATAGTAGGTGGCGTATATAGTTCGCTTTTAGTGCATTCTAGTTTCCGCGGCTACAAGAAGTACAAAGGATCCCCCCATGCCRATCATTACATCCAAATTTACGGATGCAGAAGCYCTGCGTTATCACTCTGYTGGCCGCCCTGGAAAACTTGAAATAACAGCGACCAAACCAATGGCAACGCAGCGGGACTTGGCGCTTGCATAYAGCCCTGGCGTTGCGGTTCCTGTACTCGCGATCGCCGAAGACCCCGAAAAAGCATACGACTATACCACCAAAGGTAATATGGTGGCAGTGATCACCAACGGTACGGCAATTCTCGGGCTTGGCAACTTAGGTGCTCAGGCATCCAAACCMGTGATGGAAGGAAAATCGGTTCTTTTCAAGCGTTTCGCTGATATCGATTCGATTGATCTGGAAGTAGACAGCGAAGACATCGACGAATTCGTAAACTGTGTGAAACTTTTAGGCCCCAGCTTCGGCGGGATTAATCTGGAAGAYATCGGCGCGCCTGCTTGCTTCATTATCGAGCAGCGTCTGCGCGAACTGATGGATATTCCGGTTTTTCATGATGATCAGCACGGTACGGCGATTATCACAGCAGCTGGCTTTATTAATGCGCTTGATATCACGAACCGCGATATCAAAACCACACGCGTTGTTGCTGTAGGCGCTGGAGCAGCCTGCATCGCGTGTGTAGAAYTGCTTAAAGCCATGGGCTTGCCGCACGGCAGTGTCACCATGGTTGACCGTACGGGTGTGATATACGCTGGCCGCGAAGAAGGCATGAACCAGTGGAAGTCTGCTCATGCGATTGAAACCGAATACCGAACGCTGTCAGAAGCTATGGTCGGTGCTGATGTGGTGCTTGGCCTTGCKGGGCCTGGGGCCATCACCAAAGATATGGTCAAATCTATGGCCGCGAAACCAATCATTTTTGCAATGGCAAATCCTGACCCAGAAATTACACCTGAAGATGTGAAAGAAGTGCGCTCCGACGCGATTGTTGCCACAGGGCGCTCTGATTATCCGAACCAGGTAAACAATGTACTTGGGTTCCCGTATATTTTCCGCGGTGCGCTGGATGTTCGAGCGCGGACTATCAACGAAGAAATGAAAATCGCCGCGGCTAAATCATTGGCGTTTTTGGCGCGTGAAGATGTGCCGGACGAAGTGGCTGCAGCTTACGGCGGCGAACAGCCGCATTACGGCCCTGATTATATTATTCCTGCGCCTTTTGACCCGCGCCTTATTGCAAGGTTGCCAGTTGCTGTGGCGCAAGCCGCGATGGACACTGGCGTTGCGCGTAAACCTATTGACGATATGAAAGCATACGAAATTGAGCTTTCAGGTAGGCTTGATCCAACTGTAGGCACTCTTGCTGGCGTCTTTGAAGAGCTTCGCAAACGGGAGCCGTTGCGCGTGGTATTTGCGGAAGCTGAGGAAGAAAAAGTATTRCGGGCGGCCATTGGCTTTAAGGCAGCAGGCTACGGCATTCCTATTCTTGTGGGTTATGAAGCGCCGATCCGCGAAAAGCTGCGCGAAATGGGCGTTGATGATAAAGAATTTGAAATCAGGAATGCCAGCAATTCGTCGCACCGTAATCAATATATTGACTATCTATATGAACGTTTGAACCGCCGCGGGTTCTTGCTGCGTGATATCCAGCGTTTGGTGAAGCGTGACCGGAATATTTTTGCAGCTTGTATGGTTGCGACTGGCGATGCAGCAGCAATGGTTACTGGCGTAACTGGCCATTATTGGCGAGCGCTAAAGAATGTGAAGCGTGTGATTGACCCGCTTCCTGGCCAACGGCCTTTTGGCTTGTCGATTGTTGTGACCAAAGGCCGTACGGTTTTCTTAGCTGATGCGACAGTGAACGAGCGGCCGTCCGCTGAAGGGCTAGCGGATATCGCTGAAAGCGCCGCCTATTTCATTCGTAGGCTAGGCCACACACCGCGCGCGGCCTTCCTGTCATTCTCAAACTTCGGCAACCCGCCTTCTGATAAAACCAAGCATTTGCAGGCTGCTGTGCAGATCCTCAAAGAACGTGATGTTGATTTCGAATTTGACGGCGAAATGCAGGCAGATGTGGCGCTAAACCCTGAACTGATGAAACAGTATCCGTTCATGCGTCTTTCTGGCCCTGCGAATTTGCTGATCATGCCTGCRCTKCATTCCGCCAACATTGCCTATAAATTGCTTTCTGAACTTGGCGATGCCCGCGTGATTGGACCGATGCTCTTGGGTATGAGCCATTCTATTCAGATTGCGAAGATGACATCCACGGCTTCAGACTTGGTGAACATGGCTGGATTGGCTGCCAGCAACGCTTTTGCGCTTCAACAGATGAAAAAGGAAGAGAGCGAAAAGTAAAATTTTTGGTCTCTGCTCGTATCGAAATGGCGACTTGCTCCTAAACGGGCGGGTCGCTTTTTAACTGGCGTTAGGAATTTCCTCCAAGTTCTTGGGTTTGGCTCAGCGGCTCTCCAGCATTGCACTTACATCTTCAATCAGCGCCTGATCGTCTTCAACATCCAGAATACCTGCAAGCCTTAAGGTTACCGCGCCGTGCAGGAGCATATGCAGTTTCATAATCTCACGTCGGTTACCAAGGGGGGTCGGGTTTTCGCTGTTGAATATTCGTATCGCTTCCGTAACAACACCGTGTACAGCTTTTTGCAAGGCAGGTTTGTGTTTCATCGTGGCGTGTTGGCGACCGCTCATTAGGCCGTAAAGTTGCGGCCTGTCACATGCATAGCTCAAATAAATTTCGGCAAAATGAGATTTGTCTTTTGCGCTTTTTAGGCCATCTGCCAATTGTTCGAAAGCGCGTGCCGCAACAGCGTCCAGAAAAGCCTCTTTATCCGTAAAATGATTGTAGAGAGAACGGTGTGTCACTTCGAGTGATTTGGCAATTTTCCGAATGCTAAGGGTAGTATGGCTGACCCCAGAACGGTTCATTAGCATAAGCGCCTGACTGATGGCTTCTTCCTTCAGATTGCCGTGCCTATATGTTGATCTCGCCTGGGTCATGCGTTTCTTCATACAGCGACATCGGTATAGGAGCTATGCGTTTTTGCTTTTCGCTTGAAAAAAAGCCCAGTGGGTATATTTAAGTATCCAGTGGATACAATAGATATCCGGYACCACTATAATCGGGATAGAAGATGGGTTTTGCAAAGTTACTGATCAGATTAATACCGCCGCAGCTGCTCTATTATTTGCTGGGTTTCCTCCGGGTTGCGCCCAAACCAATGCACCCCAGACCTGAAGAACAAGAAATTCTGGATCGCGGCGAAAAATTCACCTACGGAGACGCTGGCGATAAAATCGCGTGGACATGGGGCGAAGGCCCGCTTGTTATCTTCATTCACGGATGGGCAGGATGCGGCGGACAATTGGCACCGCTTGCGGATGCCGCGGTAAAGGCCGGTTTTCAAGYCGTGGTTTTTGACCTGGGCGCCCACGGCTTTTCAGCGGGAAAACGCGTTGGTTTCAATAGTATTATGGCAGACATTGTTGGCATATCGAATGGCTTGAGTAAGCCTGTGTATGCTTATGTTGGCCATTCTGCTGGTGGGCTATGCGCAATGGCAGCACGCCGTGCAGGTCTCATTTCAGCAGAGCAATTTATCTGCATCAATGCTCCCTTTTACCCCTATCCGGGCACTCGATCTTTCAAAAAACTATTGGACGCACCAGAGCGCGTGATGGTGCAAAGCCGACGTTTCTTCGCCAAACAGTTTGATACGCCTTGGGATGACCTGAAAGCAGGTCATGCATACAAAACAAGTGAAATCCAAGCCAAACAGCCACTTTCTGGCTTGTTGCTGATGTATGACGAAGCTGACAAAATTGTTGATCATAAGAACGGTGATACGATCCAAAGGTTATGGGCGGGATCCCTATTGGTGAAATCGAAAGGGCTGGGCCACAATAGAATACTAGCCGACAAAACGACGCAGGATATAGCAGTAGAATTTCTAGTGAAGGCAAGAGCTGAGCAGGGCGCAGCGTAGGCGATGTGACGGGCTTGGTCGGTTTGAAATCAAGRYGCTTTGTCGGCGTCTGACCATTCCTTGATTTTTCGGTACAGGGTGGACGGATTTATATCTAGTTTCTTGGCTGCTTGTCGCACTTTTCCGCCAGAAAGCGCGATTGCGCGCTCCATAATACGGCGCTCTGATACCTCAAGCGGTTCAATGCTCGYTTCAGCGTTTGAGYTAATAAGRGCGACAGGKGCTTGCATTTCTGGCGATGCCTGATAGGCGACTTGGTTTGGTTCATACAGGTGCAGCCGCGGCCTTTCTGGGTTACCCATCATTGGTGCCAGCATGGCTTTGGTAAGAATGGGGCCGCTATTTAGGACCACCGCGCTTTGAATGACATTGCCAAGTTCGCGAACATTTCCTGGCCAGCTGTGTGCCAAAAGTTCTGCCTCTGCCTCTGCCTCAATTTGCAGGAAGTCCTTATTTTCTTCGCGGGAATATGATCTTAGCAAGTGCCGAGCGATCGAGATAACATCGTTGTCGCGYTCTCGCAGCGGTGGTAGGTGGATAGGGATCACATGCAGACGGTAATACAGGTCTTCCCGCAGGCGGCCAGCCTGCACTTCATCCCATGGAATGCGGTTTGTCGCACATATGAAACGGACATTCACGTTAACGGGAGTGTTACTGCCAACAGGCACGACCTGGCCSGTYTGGATGAAGCGAAGTAACTTAGCTTGTAGCCCAAGTGGCATTTCGCAAATTTCATCAAGAAAAAGCGTGCCGTTGTTTGCCGACACCGCAGCGCCGTCACGGTCAGCGGTGGCGCCTGTAAAAGCGCCCTTCTTGTGGCCAAAAACCTCACTTTCGATCAGGTTTTCAGGAATGGCGGCGCAGTTGAGTGCAATGAAATTTGACACACCGCGCGGCCCAAGGTGGTGAATGGCCTCGGCGCACAGTTCCTTACCGGTCCCAGATGGCCCCATAATGAAAACACTGGCTTTGGAGGGGGCACAGTCTTCAATCATTCGGTAGACGGTTTGCATGACCGGGCTTTCGCCAATGAAACGGTCGAAGGTTTTTGCGTGGTTGCCTTCAAACTGTTTCACTGCTTTTGAAAGCCGGTGGAGCTCGAGTGCATTTTTTACTGTTGTAGTTATGCGCTCAGCGCTGAAGGGCTTGAGCAGGAAATCTGTTGCGCCTGCCTGCATGGCTTCCACAGCAACGGCAACCGATCCGTGCGCCGTAATAACGATGGCACGGGCATCACTGCCGGAAGGYTTGAGTTGYTTGAGAATATCAATGCCGTCCATGTCCGGTAGCTTGAGGTCAAGTAGGATGACGGTAGGGGCATGCGTGTGGATTAATTCCAGTGCTCGGGCACCGGTTTCTGCCATATGAATGGGAATGCCAAGTGGCCGCATATATTCGCGGTAGGTTAGCGCCAACGTTGGGCTATCCTCCACAATYAATATATTWGCRTCACTTATYGCCATCATCACTCTCAAAATTMTRCGCGTTGCCCATTGGTAACCGGTGGCTGCATTTGGGGCAAGTCTATCAATTTATTGAAAATTGCATGCTTTTRGTGACAAWTGTTTTACTTTCAGGCGTTAAGTTAGAAATAGRCTTAAAACARTGCAGGTAAATTAATGTCGAAGACGACAGTTGATAAAAAAGTATCCGCTTCAGAGGCAGGCGGGGCAAATGATGCAGGCGATCACCGGAATTTCCGGAGGCGCTCCGTATTGTGGCCAGCGCAATTGCTGATTGGGCAACACACTTTCACCTGCCAGATTTGGAATCTTTCGTTGGGTGACGCCCGCGTACGTATCGATTTGCCGTTTCAAGAAGGCACAAACCTGAAACTGGTTATCGCAGATAGGGGTGAAATTCCTTCCGTAGTGTCTTGGTCCGTTGAAGGCAGTATGGGCCTCGAATTTCAGGTTGGCGCAAACACCGTACGTAAAATGTTTAAAGACAGGCTCCATGTTTTGGGGCTTGACGAAGAGCCCTAATCCTTCCAAACCCTGCTCATGTCAGATTATCAACCCTTTGAAGCGCGCCTGAAGACCAACTTGTGGGTTGAAGCGCACGTACGCACCTGTTTTGCCGCCGATATGCCCGCCTTTGTAGTGGCCAAAGGCGATGCTGATAGGGGCGGCGTACTGCTTAAAGTAAATCAGTTTTCCGCTGGCATTTCGCTCTATGAACAAACACTCGATTTTGACGGCAATAAGATGTGGCGAAGCGCAGGGTGCTTCGGTGGCGACGCGGAAAGGGACGCTGACGACGCTATTACGAAGAAAAGGCAGTATGATAGTGATTTGTGGGTGGTTGAAATTGAAGATACCGCCCAAGCTTATCAGCTGGACGCTCCCATTAGTGAATTCTAAGCGTAAACGTGACTAGTCTAGCCCCTAGGGGTTGACGTGCCTTGGCCCGGACCATATTTAAAGCGCATAGACACAGCAGCATATGAGAGCCCTCGGAAATACTATGGCAATACTTGATATCATAAACGTGCCTGATCCCTTGTTGAAGACAATATCAAAGCCGGTTGTCGCAGTGACTGACAAGCTGCGGAAATTTATGGACGATATGTTTGAGACAATGTACATCGCGCCTGGTATTGGCCTCGCTGCCATTCAGGTGGGTGTTGCTAAGCGTGTGATTGTTGTTGATGTAGCGGAAGTTCCTGAGGACCCTGAAGAAGAGCCAATACGCGAGCCCAAATATTTAGTGAACCCTGAAGTGATTTGGGAATCGCCGGAACGCAGTGTTTTCAACGAAGGGTGCCTGTCTGTYCCAGACCATTATGCTGACGTAGAACGACCGATTTCTGTAAAAATTCGGTATCTGGATTATGACGGCCAAAAACGCGAAGAGCTGCTTGAAGGATTACTTGCGACAGTAGTTCAGCACGAGATTGACCATCTGAACGGGATTGTCTTCATTGACTATTTGTCAAAATTGAAGCGCAGTATGATCGTTAAAAAAGTTCAAAAAGCGGACAAGGAAAAAGCGGAMRMYTGATTTYAGGYCYCTTTTCWAMKMWSWGKWMMRNGGTATTTTGGYGGAGGYAWRYGGCATGCGGATAATTTTCATGGGTACGCCYGATTTTGCYGTACCAACGCTGGATGCGCTGCACGCGGGCGGGCACGAWATWGCMGCCGTCTATACCCAGCCGCCACGGCCTGCWGGRCGCGGCAAGAAAGAACGCAAAAGYGCGGTACACATCCGGGCTGAGGCYTTAGGGCTARAGGTCGTTACGCCCAAATCGATGAAAACTGATGAAGCACTCACAGRTTTCATCTCTCATCAGGCTGATATCGCGGTGGTGATAGCCTACGGCCACATATTGCCTGTGCCCGTGCTCGAAGCCCCTAAGTGGGGCTGCATCAATGTGCATGCGTCGCTTCTGCCGYGCTGGCGGGGTGCTGCGCCTATTCACAGGGCGATTATGGCGGGCGATACTAAAACAGGCGTGTGCATCATGCGCATGGAAGCGGGCCTTGATA
>JAESRJ010000044.1 GCA_016764715.1 Kordiimonadaceae bacterium
GTTGCCACCGTAGAAAAAGGCATATCMGTGCCTTCCAGCARGTGTTTAGCGCGCTCTAACCGRCGSCGSCGWACATARTGCATSGGCGATRTRTTCAKCTCTGCACTGAAGGCKCGCGAAAARTTACGCGGGCTCATGGCRCAAAGMTCRCTCAAACGGCTGACATYCATACCYATTTGCAGATTRTTCTCGATCCARTCGATSACKGGCGCAAAGCGYGACGATCTGCTYTGGGCYGCAAGAAGRTCRCTATAYTGTGCCTGATTACCYGGRCGYTTGAGATAAACCACCATGCGCTTAGCAATTTTAAGAGCCAACGCACTGCCATAATCTTCCGTTATGATCGCAAGTGCCAAATCGACCCCGGCTGTCACACCGCCCGAGGAATAGATGTTACCCGATTTGCAGTAGACACTGTCGTCGCTAACAGATATTTCCGGGTACATAGCGCGTAAATTAGCGCTGTGGTTCCAATGGGTGGTGATGGTGGCACCGTTTAAAAGACCCGCCTTAGCATACACATAGGCCCCCGAGCATACCGACATCAGGCGGTTCGATCGCGCCGCTTGTTGCTGCACCCATGATATAAATGCTGGGTCCTCGAACCGGTGATCTCCCACTTTCATACCCGGTATAATCAGGATATCTACGTCCCGGTTGTACGCGGCGCTGGCATGGTCAGCAAAAATTTGAACGCCAGACATTGTATCGATTTTTCCAGCAGCCAACCCCACGCTATCGATCTGATAGCCAATAGAACTCGTGCCATTTTCTTCCTGCAAAATCATCGTGGCGTAATGAAAGGCCTCAAGCGGGCCCACCATATCTAGCGCCACCATGCCCGGGAAATACACAGCCGCTATGCGGCGCAGCCCAGGCTCAAACGCATCAGGCTTAAGCGTATCAGGCCCAAACGCATCAGACTTAAGCGTACCGAATTGGGGTTTGGTTTTTTTAGACTTCAATATTTGTCCTTTTTTGCCCACTGACTGTCCTTTGAGCGACCGCGCCCTCAGTCTATATTTGTTGCTGACGTTTGCAAATCGAAGAGGAAAATAAAATGAAAACAAAAACAACAACGGCCTTTGCCCTCACGGTTACCGCCCTTGCCGTAGGCTTTTACCTTTCAGGCAGCGCTTCATCAGCCGTTGACCTCAAAGATACAATGGCAATGCTTGATATCGCCATCATCAAAGAAGACGGCAGCATCAAGCGCCCTGAAAATCTCGACAAATGGGTCTTCATGGGCCAGACCATCGGCATGACCTACAGTGATGACGCACCTGACATCGAAGACATCGGCCACACGTCAACTGTACTGATGGAGCCCAGAGCTTACCAGATCTTCCTCGATACCGGTGAGTTCCCCGAAGGCACAATGATGGTTAAAATTGTACGCCGGACGCTCTCAGAAGGCGGAGGCTTTTTCATGGGGGAGGAAATTGGCTTTGAGATACACCTAAAAGACAAAAAACGCTTCCCAAAAAATGGTTCAAACTTCTGGTTTTTCATGAGCACTGAAGATGAATATGCCTTCGGCTTGCCCGAAGATAATGTTTGTACCGCATGCCACATCGAAACTGCACAGTATGATACGTTTTTCACGCAGTTCTACCCAACGATCCGCGACAAAGTCCCTCATTCTTGAAAATAGCGGCTCATGCCCCTTGGCGTGCTGTTGTATTGTAGGCCGCGTTTTTATTCCTTTACCGAGTAAGAGCACGCCTATTCTGATGGGTGTCACCGCGCAAAGCCCTCTGGCCGGGGCGCTTCTCCTGCGCGGCGTTAACTGCCTATTGAGAATTACCCTATATTTTAAGGTCACACCTGTTTATTGAACATCGAGGACGGATTTGATGATCCTAATTGGCATCCGTTCACAGCAACGAAATGGACACTATACCTATGTCTGAAAGCGGACACGTTTCTGGCCATGACCCTGTTCCCCCTATGGACCCTCGTTTCACAGCAGAACTGGATGTAACAGGCCTCTTGTGCCCGATCCCGGTTTTGCGGGCGCGCCGCGTGCTGGATGATCTGAAGCCCGGCGAACTACTACTGGTTATTGCGTCTGACCCGGCGTCAGTGCAGGACATGCCGGCTTTTTGCAAAATGGCAGGGCATAGGCTGAATATGGCGACCAAGAGCGAAAACAAATATATGTTTGAGATTGAGAAACGGCAGGCTGCGCCGACGGATGATTTAATAGCTGACCCTATCCGCAGAGCCACTTAGCAACGCTGTAACTTCTAGGAAATCGAGAAATGCGTATTCGTTAGATTGGCGACTGCCTATTTCTTGCCAACCACGCCCGCGAACCAGCCAGCGCCCAGTGCCACAACAACTGCAAGCAAGCCATACAAGAACGGGTGTTCGTGCGCGAAGTCATAAGCCGCGCGCTCAAAGCCTTCTTTATCAACGGTTAAAAGAATGCGGTTTCTGGCCTTCAGGCTGCCCTCTTGGAAAACAAATGTCTCTACTTGGAACTGGCCTACTGGGACGTTAGCGGGCAGGAATACATCAGTTCTAAACAGGCCTTCAGCCACCAGTGTCACACTGTCGCGTTCCTGACGGTACAGATCGTCCTGCGCCCGCAGCCGGTAAAGCGCGGCGCGGAAGTCTGCGTTCGGCTCAACTAGGCCTTTATCTGTCCTGGCAATTAGCGGCAAGTTATCGAAGCCAATGCCGTAGCTGGCAAATACGGTAGGATGCGCTATGTCTGCAAGCTTGCGCGACGCAGCAACGGCGTAATAGCCCGGCGCAGACGGGAACACCAGTTCGTCATTATTGATCCAAATAATGCCGACTTTTTCCTTGCGGCGCACCACAGTTTCCACCTCGGGGCCGCGCACCACAACAACTATATCAAACTTGTCGTTTACCGGATCAACGGCAGACGATCCGACAGCACCAAACAGGATAAGCTCCGCACCGTCAAAACTGTAACGGATTTCAATGCGGCGGTTGGAAAGATCGGTCACCAAACCCACAACAGGCAGGCTTACCAAAGCCAAAAAGGCGCACACGAGAATACCAGCAATAATACGCATCAGTGACCTGCCCCGTCTGCCGCAACGGCCGCTACACTGTACAGCTCTGCCGGCTCAACAGCCAGATCAAAGCCCATTTTCATGCAAACGATCAACACCATGCCCGCAAGCAGTACGCGCAGATATTCGCCTTTCAATTTCAAGCCGACGCGCGCACCGTATTGGGCACCGATAACCGCACCAATCAGCAGCAAGATCGCGAGAAAAATATCAACTGTCTGGGTGTTTACCGAATGAAATATCGTGGTGAGTGCTGTTACAAAAATGATCTGAAACAGGGACGTGCCAACAACCACATTAGTGGGCATGCCCAGCAGATAGATCATCGCTGGTACCATAACAAACCCACCACCAACGCCCATGATCGCCGCCAAAACGCCGACAAACATACCAATGAAGAAGGGCAATAAGGCCGAGATATAAAGCTTCGATTTGCGGAAGCGCATCTTGAAGGGCAGCGCATGGATCCATGCCTTGTGGCGTTCTTCTCGTGATAGACGTGGCGGCCTGTAGCCGCGGCGCTGCCGAAGGATCGCGCGCACGCTTTCCCAAAACATCAAGCCGCCAACAGAGCCCAGGAAAATCACATACGCCAGCGAGATCATCAGATCCACTTGCCCTAAAGACTTCAGATACGTAAAGACCTGCGCACCGAAGAAGGACCCAATAGAGCCGCCAGCAATCAGCACCGTTCCCATCTTGAAATCAATGCCTTGCCGCCGCCAGTGCGCGAGTGCGCCAGATACTGAAGCCGCAGTAATTTCGTTTGATTCCGTAGCCACTGCTACCGCAGGCGGCACGCCTACAAATATAAGCAGCGGCGTCATCAAAAATCCGCCGCCAACACCAAACATGCCGGAAAGAAAACCAACAATAGCACCCATACCAATCACGAGGAATATATCCATCGAAATTTCAGCTATGGGTAGGTAGAGTGGCATATGGGAACAGTCCAAATGAGGTCGTCGGGAATGGTAACAGGATCAGAGTGGACCCTAATTTCAAAGTCCTACCTAAAAATCGGGTAAATAGCAATCACGCTATAAACGTAGCCTCTTGTTACACTATTACGACCCTAAGATATAGAGCCGAAAACCAGCTTTATGACGCCTCGGAGACACCCTTGCTGTTGCGGCGACCATGTTGCTCAAGCGCGGCTTCCATGGCAGGGCCAATTTTTCCTGTTATCCATAAGCCGTACATTTTRTAATCGCTKACAAAGGACCACCAAGGATAATCGAACGTTGCCGGCCGGTTCTTCTCAAAGACATAGTGGCCAACCCACGCGAACCCATAACCGATCACAGGGAATAGAAGCAGCAGCAAATATTGCTGGCTATAAAGTGCATAGAGAACCAGCGCCGTACCGATTGTAGTGCCCGCATAATGAAGGCCCCTGCAAACAGGCAGCGAATGTTCCGCTAGGTAGTAGGGGAAAAAATCCGCCAAACTCTCAAATTTCGGTGCCATTATGGTGTCCCTCCCTACGTATTTGTCCCCGATTCGCGCCATATTCAGCATATCACTTCGCTGAATATCACAATTACCATACTCTATAGTCCAGAAAATATACAGTGATTTCAGGTCTCTAGCAATCACCTCTCTTTTCGAATTGACGTTAACGTCAACGTTAAGTAGGGTTAGCCTGAAACAAGAAGGTGAAATCCGATGCCTAGAGATGCCGTAATTACCTATTCCATCAAGGAACTTGCTAACGACTTTATGGTTACCGCGCGAACACTGCGCCACTATGAAGAGCAAGGTTTACTCTCCCCCGGCCGTCAGGGCCAAAATCGTATTTACACTGTTAAAGACCGAGCGCGCCTTTCATGGATACTGCGCGGCAAACGTGTCGGGTTCTCCCTCACTGAAATCGGCGACATGCTGGATCTTTATAACCTTGGGGACGGCCGGGAAACACAGGTTGCAGTCACCAAAAAACTGTGCCGGGACCGGGTTGACGCCCTGCAGCGCCAGATGAAAGACATTAGAGACACCATCGAAGAGCTTGAAGGCTTCTGCGAAGAAGTTGACAGCCTGGTAAAAAAGAAAAACGGTGAATGGATTATTGAAGGCTAAAGCCTCATTCCCCAGTAATTTAACCCTTCCTATATAAACCTGCGCTAGGCTGCCCGGCAGTGCCAAACTGACAGCTTTGAGCCGACAGCGAATAAAAGAGAAATTTCCATGCCTATTTATAATGCCCCTGTAAAAGAAATGCTGTTTGTTCTGAACGAGATGCTCAATCTCAATAAATATTCCAACCTGCCGGGCTATGCAGACGCGACGCCAGATATGATCGAAGCGATCTTGGAAGAAGGCGCAAAGATTTGTGAAAACGAGTTAGCCCCGCTTAACCTTAGCGGCGACATTGAAGGCTGCGTACGCCATGATGATGGCTCTGTTACAACACCGAAGGGCTTCAAAGAAGCTTACAATAAATACAAAGAAGGCGGCTGGACCGGCCTGAGCCACAACCCGAAGTACGGCGGACAAGGCCTGCCGCATGTGATCGGCTTCTGCATGCAGGAAATGATGTCATCCGCAAACATGGCTTTCACCATGTACCCTGGCCTTTCTGCCGGTGCGATGGCTTCAATTGATTTGGACGCCAGTGACGAGCTGAAGCAAAAGTACCTGCCTAAAATGGTAGCTGGAGACTGGACAGGCACCATGAACCTGACAGAGCCWCATTGCGGTACTGATCTCGGCCTGATGCGYACCAAAGCWGAGCCAAACGGCGACGGCAGCCATGCRATCACMGRYACCAARATATTYATCTCKGCGGGCGAACACGATTTGGCTGACAACATCATCCACCTTGTTCTTGCTCGCATAACAGACGCGCCAAAAGGCGTGAAAGGCATCTCACTCTTTATCGTTCCAAAATATCTGGTCAATGAAGACGGCAGCCTCGGCGAGCATAACAAACTGATTTGTGGTTCTATAGAAGAGAAAATGGGCATTCACGCCAATTCAACCTGCACAATGAACTTTGACGGTGCGACCGGGTACCTAGTGGGAACCGAGCATAAAGGCTTGCGCGCAATGTTCACGATGATGAACCACGCTCGTACTGGTGTTGCTGTGCAAGGCTACGCGCAATCGGAAGTATCTTACCAAAACGCCGTAGCTTACGCTAATGACCGCATTCAGGGCCGTTCGCTTACTGGGCCGAAAAACCCAGACAAAGCTGCTGATACCCTGATGGTACACCCCGACGTGCGCCGCATGTTGATGAATGCTAAATCCTTCAACGAAGCAGCTCGTGCTGCTTCTTTGTGGTGYGCGCTATTGATCGATCTTTCCAGCAAAGCCGAAACCGAAGAAGAGCGCCAGTGGGCAGACGATATTGTTGGTTTACTGACCCCTGTGATGAAGGGCGTGTTCACTGACCGCGGATACGAATTTGCAACCACGAACCAGCAAGTATTCGGCGGTCACGGTTACATCAGTGAGCACGGTATGGGCCAATTTGTCCGTGATGCCCGCATCGCTCAGATTTACGAAGGCGCGAACGGCATTCAGGCGCTAGACCTTGTCGGCCGCAAACTGCCAGCCAACGGTGGACGTGCCATTCAGGCTCTGTTTAAGCATATTGGCCGCTTTATMTCGGACAATAAAGACAACGAAAAAATGACACCTTTCACCGAGCCRCTTGGTTCAGCGCTTACTGACCTCCAGAGCGCGACCATGTGGTTAATGCAAAATGCGATGCAAAACCCAGATCACGCGGGCGCAGCGTCCACGCCTTATATGCACCTGATGGGGCATGTACTATTAGCGTTCCAGTGGGCACAAATGACAAAAATATCACTAGATCAACTGGACGCGGGCACAACTGACCCTACCTTCTACGAGAACAAGATAATTACGGGTCGCTTTTACATGCGTCACCGTTTGCCAGAGACCAAAGCGCTGCTCGCCGAATTACAGGCTGGTGCTGACGACATGATGGCACTCGATGCTGCAAACTTCTAAAGCGACCAATTTTTACCTCATGAGGACCTAAGATATGACCGAAGCTTATATTTATGATGCCGTCAGGACACCGCGCGGCAAGGGCCGCAAGGACGGCTCGCTTCACGAAATCACACCAGTACAGCTGGCCACTCAAATGCTGGAAGCAGTACGTGACCGTAATGACCTGGATACCAGCTATGTGGAAGATGTAATCCTCGGCTGTGTGGCACCAGTTGGTGAGCAAGGCTCAGACATTGCCCGTGTTGCAGCGATCAATGCTGGTTACGCTGAAACAACAGCGGGTTTTCAGATAAACCGTTTCTGCGCCTCTGGGCTTGAGGCTGCAAACATTGCCGCTGCAAAGGTGATGGCGGGCGAAACTGATATGGCTATTGGCGGCGGCGTTGAAAGCATGTCCCGCATCCCGATGGGGTCTGATGGCGGCGCGTGGCCGATGGACCCAAGCGTTGCTTTCAAAAGCTATTTCGTACCGCAGGGCATTTCAGCTGATTTGATTGCTACAAAATACGGCCACAGCCGCGATGACGTTGATGCCTATTCRGTAGAATCGCAGAAGCGCGCAAAAGCTGCATGGGATGATAACCGGTTTGCCAAATCGATCGTGCCTGTGAAAGACGTTATCGGCATGACTGTGCTTGAYCATGATGARCTGATGCGCCCCGATACAAGCATGCAGACGCTCGGCGCKTTGAAGCCTGCTTTCGTTGATATGGGTGCTTTTGGGTTCGATAACGTGGCCCTRCAGAAATACCCTGARTTTGAGAAAATAAACCATGTGCACCATGCGGGTAACTCATCCGGAATTGTTGACGGGGCTGCGGCCATTTTGATCGGCAATAAAGAGATTGGTGAGAAGCTTGGCCTGAAGCCACGCGCTCGTATCCGCTCCATGGCGTCCATCGGTAGTGAGCCAACYATYATGCTGACAGGCCCAAGCTTTGCCGCWGAAAAAGCCYTKCGCCGCGCWGGCATGAGCAAAAGCGACATYGATGTTTGGGAACTSAACGAAGCCTTCGCCTCTGTTGTGCTGCGCTTCATGGAAGCRMTSGACATYGACCACAGCGACATCAACGTAAACGGCGGCGCSATCGCRATGGGCCAYCCCCTCGGTGCCACKGGCGCGATGATCCTCGGCACTGTKCTTGATGARCTKGARCGTTCYGGCAAAGAAACYGCSCTTGCGACCCTTTGCATCGGTGCYGGTATGGGCACTGCAACAATTATCGAACGCGTTTAAACGCTGAAATCGGAGAAACAACAAATGACTGATACAATWCGTTTTGACGTAGACAGCGACGGCATCGCCCTTCTWACGATCGAYCTGCCRRRCGCWAGYATGAATGTGTTTAACGCCCAGCTGATTGAAGATCTGGATACKTGCATTGATAAAGTGCTGGCCGACGACGCCATCAAAGGCGCGGTTATCACATCAGGTAAATCAGCTTTCCTCGCGGGCGCTGATCTGAACATGCTGGGTGACCAGGCGGGTGTTAAACAAACACCTGAAGACGCCTTCAACGCGGCATTTCGCCTGAATAAGATGTTCCGTAAAATGGAAACCGGCGATAAAAACCGTAAAGTTCTGGCGAAGGAAGGCACCAAGCCTTTTGCAGCAGCTGTGAACGGCCTTGCCCTTGGTGGCGGGTTCGAACTGGTGCTTGCCTGCCATTACCGCGTTATCTCTGACACCCCTAAAATGCAGCTWGGCTTCCCTGAAGTACARGTTGGYTTGCTTCCAGGTGCTGGCGGCACWCAGCGCTTGCCGCGCCTWACYGGCATYCAGGCMGCYGCGCARGCYATCACWACKGGCAAGCCGTATAMYGGCCAAATYGCGCTCGGCATGGGCATTGTGCAGGAACTTGTGCCTGCCGACCAAGTCATTGAAAAAGCAAAAGAATGGGTTAAGAAAAACCCGTCCGCCCTTGCCCCTTGGGATAAGCGCGGCTTCAAGTATCCCGGCGGCGCTGGTGCAATGCATCCGGGCAGTGTGCAAACATTTGTCGGTGCCAATGCGATGGCGCAAAAGCAAACACAGCATAATTATCCTGCCGTGCAAGCAATCCTTTCCTGCTTCTTTGAAGGCGGCGTGGTTGATTTTGATACMGCRATYCGCATTGAGACCAAATATTTCATGACGCTTCTGGCGGACCCGGTTGCAGGYAACATGATCCGCAGCTTGTTCATCAACAAACAAGCCGTTGAAAAAGGCTCTCTTCGCCCCGCTGCAATTGAACGCAAAAAAGTCAAACGTCTCGGCATGCTTGGAGCCGGCCTTATGGGCGCTGGCGTTGCGTATGTTTCTGCCAAAGTTGGCATGGAAGTTGTGCTTCTGGACCGCGACGATGCGTCTGCTGAAAAAGGCAAAGACTATTCTCGCAAGCTGGTTGAAAAAGGCGTTAGCCGCGGCAAGGTTACACAGGAAAAAGGGGACGCCCTTCTTGAGCGTATCACCACCACCTCTGACTATGCTGATCTTAAGGACTGTGATCTGATAATTGAAGCCGTGTTCGAAGCCGACGATATCAAAAAAGCAGTCACTGAGGCAACTGAGGCTGTAATCGGCAAGGACATTGTCTTCGCATCAAACACCTCCACATTGCCTATCTCTGGCTTGGCGAAAAACTTCACCCGCCCGCACCAGTTTATTGGCATTCATTTCTTCTCACCGGTTGATAAAATGCCGCTGGTTGAGATCATCATGGGTGAGAAAACTGATGATGCGACGCTTGCTCTGGCGCTCGATTACGTAAGCCAGATCAAGAARACACCGATCGTTGTAAACGATAGCCGTGGTTTCTACACCAGCCGCTGCTTTGRCACATATGTGGCTGAAGGCTACGCGATGGTACAGGAAGGCGTGAAGCCTGCGCTGATCGAAAATGCTGGCAAGATGGCAGGCATGCCTGTTGGTCCGCTGGCKGTTGGCGACGARGTTGCGCTCGAYYTSTCCTATAAAGTRGGCATGGCRACACGCAARGCRCTYGGCGACAAATATGTCTCRAGCCCWGCKGACGGCTTCATYSARAAAATGGTTGTTGARCTTGWKMRWYWWRRCCGYAARAACGGCAAAGGCAACTATACCTACCCAACTGACGGCAGCAAAAAGTACTTGTGGCCTGGCCTAAGTGATCATTTCCCGATCGCTGAAGAGCAACCATCTGTGAACGAAGTGAAATCACGCTTCATGGTGCGTCAAGCCGTTGAGGCAGCGCGCTGCTTCGAGGAAGGCGTGCTGATTGATGCGTCGTCTGGCGATATCGGCGCGATTTTCGGCTGGGGCTTCGCGCCTTTCACCGGCGGACCGTTCAGCTTCATTGATACAATGGGCGTTGCTGAATTTGTGGCAGAAGCGGACCGTTTGGCGCAAGCCTACGGTGTGCGCTTCACACCGCCGCAATTGCTGCGCGACATGGCAGCAGCTGGCGAATGCTTCTACCCAAAAGGCAACACCCGAGGCCGGATGGCAAAAGCCGCTTAAGCACACAGCCAAATATACACTAAGAAAAAGGGTCGCTCACGCGGCCCTTTTTTATTGCTCCAAATCGCTGGCTCATAGTTTATGTAAATAATTCTTTACATAATGTTTAGTATTCATTACATACGTAACTGTAAAGAAAACCAGACACTAAGAATATAATATCTTACACTCTAAGAATCAATTTACTCGGCTCAGCACGACAGCGAGGCGGAATTTTATAAGGAGACAYCCGGTGGGGTATAAAGAAAAATCCTATATCGGCATTTTGGTTACCACGACTATTTTTTACGGTTGGTACTTCATTGGCGCTTTCGAAAAAGCCCGCAACGGCGATACTGCCCTTGCTGATTTTGGCCCTACCATGTGGTGGATGATGGGTGCATATGTCGTTTTGATCATCATCGCCATGGCCACTATCGGCATATGGAACAATGCTCAAGCGGACGAGCCCAATGACGAACGTGACAAGCTGATTTCCTTAAAAGGCGAACAGGTTTCGAACTTGATCCACGGTGCAGGACTGTTTGGCCTTTTGGTGATGGTGATGTCAGAAGCGAGTAGCTTTATGATTGCACATGCAATCCTCGGCACCTTAGTTCTTGGCACAATTCTTGGGTTTGCCGTTCAAATCTATTTATATCGACGCGGCATTTAAAATGGTGAAGTCGACAAAAATCAAAAATAGTATGCGCACCCTGCGATTTATGGCGAATGAAATGACCCAAGCCGCACTCGCTGAAAAAATCAACATGACCCGGCAAACTGTAATCGCGATTGAACAAGGTCGCTACTCGCCGTCATTAGAATCAGCTTTCCTAATAGCAAAAGCGTTAGGAGCAACTCTGGAAGACGTATTCCAATATGACGAGGAAGCAGGCAGCCCTGACTAATACGTCGAAAATCCAGCGGCATCCAGAATAACATTAGGATGCGGCAAGGGAGCTTTACCTCGAAAAGGGCTCGCTCCCGCGGCCCTTTTTTTGTTAAGCTTCATGAGAACCCATCGAGGCCCTTATGTATTACCGTGAATTCGTTCCATCCGAAATGCTTCGACCTTTCGTCGAATGCCTTTGGGTTCTCGAGACGGACGAAGCGGTTTCGCAGACTGAGCGCATCCTGCCAGACGGCAAAGCCGAGCTCATCTTGCATTATGAAGGCACCACCGAAGAACTCGAYGAGTGCAGCGGCACGTGGCACAAGCAGGGCCAGCTGGTGTTCGTCGGGCAGCGCAAAAAATGGCTGCAGATAAGGCCGTCCGACAAAAATGGTATGCTCGGCGTACGGTTTACCCCTATCGGAGCCACGCATATACTGCGGTCTTCCATGAGCATCGCTACTGACCAGATACTTGATCTGTCATGGTGGTCCGCGCAGACCAAGGCATGCCTGGTAGAACGCATTTTGGAAGCCCCCTCGCCCGCCGCACGTGTGCTCTGCATGATCCAATTCTTGGAGCCGCGCCTGAACGAGGCAGAGCCAGATTTGCTAGTAGGCGCTGCCGCGAAATACATAGAAAATGCAGGCGAAAGCCACTCTCACAGCGCGATGCTTTCATTTCTGGATATAAGTGAACGCCAACTGGAACGGCGTTTTGGCACCGCACTAGGTATCAGCCCCAAACGGTATGCTCGCACCATACGGTTTCAAAAGACGCTTCATGCGCTGGAAACCGAACAAGCTTCCTCGCTAACGGACATAGCGCTGAGCAATGGCTTTTTTGACCAATCCCACTTCATTCGCGATTTCAAAGAATTCGCGGGCCKTAGTCCCTCCGCCTACATGCGCGGCACGCACACCATGAATGATCTTCTGCACCAGTTGGCCTGACTGTCGGAAATATACAATTCCTGCGCSGAACAACTCTGTAGCGTCAGCCCAAAGCAAATGCACTCMGGAGTAACCCATGCAAAAAMATACCACCTATGCCCTACTRATCGCTGTCCTCACCGGAGCCAGCACGAATGCCCTAGCGTCCGACTATGCCCAGCTATCCTTTTTAACCGGCTGTTGGGCCAGCACAGAAAACGGTGTAACAACGCAGGAAAACTGGGGCGACATGCRCGGCCAGACCATGCTCGGCACTTCTAAGACAAGCAAAGGCGACAAAACCAGCGCCTTCGAGTTCCTCCGCATCGTCAAGACAGACACGGGCGCACGCTACATCCCCTATATCAACGGCAAACAGGCCAGTATTTTCCAGCTCACAGGCTCATCCCATGCAACAGCCACTTTCGAAAACAAGCAAAATGATTTCCCACAAGTAATCACCTACGCCGCACTAGAAGGGGCCTTGCAAATAACTCTATCTGGCYCTGGTAAGGAATTTTCCTACAGCTTACAATCGGCATCCTGCACGCCGTAACACTGATTAGCTGGGAACGAAAACCATTGCCTCCTGACGCATAGCCGACAGGGGGCAATGCTGCGTCTGAATATGGGCCTACGGCCGCTGTTTATGTCCCCTGCATACGTTTTTTAATGCGACTAAGGGCCACCGGGGTAATACCCAAATACAGCGCTATATCCTGCTGTTTTATTTTGCTGACAAGATCGGGTTGGCGTTCAAGAAGCAGGCGGTAGCGCTGCTCAGCCGACAAGCACAGTAACTCATATTCCCGGCGCTCCTTTTTCATAGCAAGCGATAACAGCAGGTCGGTCATCCGGTCTGCAATCAACTTGTTATCTGCCGCCAAGG
>JAESRJ010000045.1 GCA_016764715.1 Kordiimonadaceae bacterium
GCCAATGAGCGGCCCGTCAGCCTGATGTCCGGCGAAGGTGTCGCAAAGGCACTGGAAGAGCGCGGCCACAAGGTTACGCGGATCGACATGGACCGGCAGGTCGCGGCGCGGATTGCAGAGGCTTCGCCCGATGTCGTGTTCAACGCACTTCACGGTGTGCCGGGCGAGGATGGCAGCGTGCAGGGAATGATGGACCTGATGGGCGTGCTCTATACCCATTCGGGTCTCGCGACTTCGGTGATCGCTATCGACAAGCAGCTGACCAAGCAGGCGCTGGTGCCGCATGGCATTCCCATGCCCGGCGGACGGATAGTGAAGAGCGCGGACCTGTTCGAACGCGATCCGATCGCGCGGCCTTATGTGCTGAAGCCGGTTAACGAGGGCAGCTCCGTCGGCGTAGCCATCGTCACTGACGAGGGGAATTACGGCAACCCGATCGCACGCGATGCCAAGGGCCCCTGGCAGGATTTTGCCGAGCTGCTGGCCGAACCCTATATCAAGGGCCGTGAGATGACCGCTGCGGTGGTCGATTTCCCCGAAGGTTCGCGTGCGCTCGCAGTCACCGAACTCAAGCCCAAGAGCGGCTTCTACGATTTCGATGCCAAATATACCGACGGCATGACCGATCATATCTGCCCTGCGGACATTCCCGACCATATCCGCGATCTGTGTCTCGAAATCGCGCTCAAGGCGCATAAGGTGCTCGGCTGCCGCGGCACCAGCCGCACCGATTTCCGCTGGGACGAAGAGCAGGGCGAGGACGGGCTCTTCGTGCTGGAAACCAACACCCAGCCGGGTATGACCCCGCTCAGCCTCGTGCCCGAACAGGGGCGCGCCGTCGGCATGGATTATGCCGAACTCGTCGAACGCATCGTGGGGGAAGCGCTCATATGAGCAAGACACAGATCAAGCGCGGGAAAGCACCCAGGTCAGGGGAATGGAGCCTTCCCGGCGGCGCGCAGGAACTCGGCGAAACAGTTAAAGAAGCWGTCCTGCGTGAAGTRAAAGAAGAAACCGGGCTTACAGTAATACTGACCWGTCTATTGGATGTGATTGATTTCATAGAKACCGAAGAAAACACCCTGTCATTCCATTATACGCTGGTCGATTACGGCGCAGAATATGTATCTGGCACGCTAAAAGCGGACAGCGATGCGGCAGACGCTCRGTTCTTTTTACTTGAAGAAGCCCTAGCCCTTCCTTTATGGAGTGAGACCAAGCGTATTATTGAGTTGGCTGCCGAGCGCCGCCAAATTTAGCCAAGGACACGAGCATGACACCACAGCGCCCAGCAACCCGCAGCCTAACCGGCATGCTCATATTGATTATTGGTCTYACAGCTTACGCGTTTCTTATCGCTGCMATTGGTGATTTGATGGTCGATTGGCACCTTGCCATACTCTCGGTCTATTACCTGATCACGGGTGTGGCTTGGATTTTCCCGGTTGGGAAGCTGCTCCGGTGGATGAACCGCCCCTATGAGACTGACTAACGGGCCCTCAGCCTTTTTTTGAGGTGATACGTCAGGGCTAGCGCAATACAGTTGGTAACTGCTTTCGTAGAAAAGCCTGCGCCTAGATCAAATACGATGCTTCGGTTCCCCWCTATATTGAGMGTTTCGCCGTATAAGTCCCYAWAAGTAGCGGCAAGGCTGGTCTGGCAATGGAAATATAGCGCATATTGCGTTGCGCTGYMTTTCACCGGACCAAGGCGTAAAGTAGTGCCGCAGCCACTGGTCAAATAACTGGGCTGGCCCCATTTCAGCATCTCATCCAACGCGCCAAMRSSKTCRKYSMWCWTCGCTGTTTCAAATATAAGGTGGCGTAGGTTCAGGAGTGGACCACGCAAAATACTTGGATAAAGCGCAAAAACCGCCTCCACATCAGAACGTGAAAACGGTTTTTGTTTCATAACTTTATCGCCTATTGAGCCTAGGTGTTAGGCAGTTTATAGCCCTTGAATTGGTCCCGCAGGTCTTTCTTGGAAATCTTGCCGGTTGCGGAATGTGGCAGTTCGTCCACCTTTTGCAGGTCATCAGGCATCCACCATTTGGCGATTTTTCCTGTTAAATACTCGGTCATTTCCTCGTAGGTAACAGACTTGCCTTCTTCTTCAACAATCACCAGAAGCGGCCGTTCGTCCCATTTAGGATGGAACACACCGATCACGCCGGCTTCCGCTACCGCCGGGTGGCCAACAGCTGCATTCTCAAGATCAATAGAGCTRATCCATTCGCCGCCAGATTTAATCACATCCTTCGCGCGGTCAGTAATTTGCATATAGCCGTATGTATCAATGCAGGAAACATCGCCCGTATCAAACCAGCCGTCCTCGTCTAGAACCTTGCCGCCGTCACCTCTGAAGTAACTCTCAACAACCCACGGACCGCGCACCATCAAACGGCCTGAGGTTTTACCGTCCCGCGGCAAGTCATTGCCTTCCTCATCCTTCAGGCACATTTCTACGCCCATTACAGGACGGCCCTGCTTGCACTGGATATCCAACTTGGTTTCACTGTCCAGATCCTGCACAGCGCTATTTTCACTGCCGAGGCTGCCGAGAGGGCTAGTTTCTGTCATGCCCCAAGCGTGGTTTACACGAACACCGTAGTCTTCTTGAAACGCTTTGATCATGGAACGAGGTGCAGCTGAGCCGCCGATGGTGACCGCGCGCAATAAACCACAGTCTTTATTGTTATCCTTAAGGTATTTCAACATGCCCATCCAAATTGTTGGGACTGCAGCAGTAATAGTTACTTTTTCTTCAATGAGAAGGCGGTGCAATGTTTCAGGGTCATGATGCGGGCCATTTAGAACCAACTTGGAGCCTGCCGCCGTACAGGCATAAGGAATTCCCCAAGCGTTCGCATGGAACATAGGCACAACAGGCAACACAGATGTAAGCGCGCTAATACCAAGTGTATCCCCAGATAGCGCCAGCAAAGTGTGCAACACGTTCGAACGGTGAGAGTAGAGAACACCCTTTGGGTTACCAGTGGTGCCCGAAGTATAACAGAGCGCACAGGCTGTGTTTTCATCAAAAGTTGGCCAGCTATAATCACCGTTTTCCGCTTCGATAAATTCTTCATAGCAGATAACATTTTTAAGTGAGGTTTCCGGCATCGCATCTTTGCCGACCATGATCACGTAATGCTCAATAGTCTCAAGCGTATCGGCGATTTTTTCGATGATCGGGACAAAAGTAATGTCCAAGAAAAGCAACCGGTCTTCGGCGTGGTTCATCACGTAAGTAAGCTGCTCTGGGAACAAACGCGGGTTCACCGTGTGCGTTACAGCGCCGCTGCCAGAAATACCGTACCAACACTCTACATGGCGGTGCGTATTCCACGCAAGCGTCGCAACCCTGTCACCTACTGTAATTCCAAGACGCGCRAGGCCCTGCGCGTGTTTCTTTGAGCGCAGCGCTAAGCCTGCGTAATCGTAACGAAACTCCCCGCCCTCAGGCAGCATGGAGAAAATTTCCTGCCGCGGATGGTTCACTTCAGCATGATCCAAAAATTTGGAAACCAAAAGTGGCCAATTTTGCATTTGTCCTAGCACTATAATCCCTCCCAGAAATGAGCTCTCAACACCCCGTAACTATAGGTTCGACGTTACGGATTTCAAATGTCTTTATGAGATTATGCGAGACTGGTTAGAAAGGTAAACCTAATGCAGCCAATTCTCGACTTTAATTCGCTATGGTAACTCTACTTTCACGGCCGGTTTTTCGGTCGAGCAGTATAATTATGTCACCGTCCGGGCCGGTAAAATGAAAGGTGATTTCAGCAGACGCACTGGACACGTTCACAAGCTGGCTGCCCGCAGGCCGAGTAACGGTGTAAGCCCCAAATTCCACCGGTTCTGCCACGCCCTGCACGAGCGGAAAAGCAGCGCGGTTTGCAGCGCCAACGGCAGTCTCCTGCGCTTTATCATCACCGCCGGCCATAATCTTATAGCCGATCAAAGCAAGCATGCCGATGATACCCAAACCGAGGCCAACCACAATCACTTTGAGCAACATAGGCACCCTATGGTCGTCTTGGTCTTCCGCAGCTGAATTTGATGTAACATCGGACGTGACATTTTTAGATTCGGCGGTCATAAGGGTCCTCATGAGTGACACTGTAGAAATTATCGTTACCGCCGAAACGGCAGGTATCAGGCTTGATAAGCTTTTGACTGGYGCAATGCCAGAGCTTTCTCGCTCCCGTCTTAAGGCCCTTATCAAAGAAGGCCATGTTCAATCSTCCGGSAAARMTGSMCRANCNCCRTCKYNGMRHRWYAAAGMMGGRSNARGCMTTTCRSGTRACYRTKCCKSARMSTRWKGASCCBGWRCCSRWWGSYGARGAYATCCCGCTTGATATTGTCTTTGAGGACGAATATTTGGTTGTCGTCAACAAGGCTGCAGGCATGGTGGTTCATACTGCCCCGGGCCATTATAGTGGTACGCTTGTGAATGCCCTACTTCACCACTGCAAAGGTAGCCTATCCGGCATTGGAGGCGTAAAACGCCCTGGCATCGTGCACCGCATTGACAAAGACACCTCTGGCTTGCTCGTTGTCGCTAAAAGCGACAAAGCCCACAACGGGCTCGCTGTTCAATTTGCTGACCATTCGATTGAACGTAAATATATTGCTGTGTGCAGGAACCACCCCAACCCACTTGATGGTAAAGTCGTGGGCAACATCGCCCGACACAAGGTTGACCGAAAACGAATGGCAGTGAGCGAAACCATGGGCAAGCACGCGGTGACACACTATAAGACGCTTGCGACATTCRCGCAGGCAGGCGCCAGCCTAGCTGCCGTGATCCAGTGTCAGCTTGAAACAGGCCGCACCCACCAAGTACGCGTTCATATGGCGCACATTGGCAATGCCTTACTCGGCGACCCCGTCTACGGCAACTCAGGCAAATTATCTAATCGTATCAAAGGCGGCGCACGAACTGCCCTTTTGACATTCAAACGCCAAGCGTTGCATGCAAAATCGCTTGGATTTATCCACCCCGTTACCGGTAAGCCCTTTAAATTCGAGTGCGAATTACCATATGATATGAAAGAGCTTATTGAGGCGCTGGACCCTTACCGGGTCTAGCGTTTTTTGCGCGGTCGGTTCTAGGGGAACCAATCGGCAAGTAGGGAAAAAGCAAAAAGAAGGGGCAAACATATGGCTAGTAACTTACCAACCCTTACACCAGAAGGCAGTTTAAGCCAATATTTGCAGAATATTCGCAAATTCCCGATGCTTGAAGCCAACCAGGAATATATGCTTGCCAAAGCGTGGGTCGAGCATGAAGACAGCAAAGCTGCGCACAAAATGGTAACCAGTCATTTGCGCCTTGTTGCAAAAATTGCTATGGGCTACCGCGGATACGGCCTGCCTGTCGCTGATCTGATTTCCGAAGGTAATGTTGGCATGATGCAGGCGGTAAAACGCTTTGATCCTGAACGTGGATTTCGCTTGGCTACTTATGCTATGTGGTGGATCCGCGCGGCCATTCAGGAATATATTCTGAGAAGCTGGAGCTTGGTTAAAATCGGCACCACAGCAGCGCAGAAGAAACTCTTCTTTAACCTTCGCAGGCTAAAAGGCCAAATCGAAGCCGTGGAAGAAGGCGACCTGACACCTGAGCACGTTACTCAGATAGCCACAAAACTTGCTGTGCCGGAGACCGATGTAGTTTCCATGAACCGTCGCATGTCAGCGCAGGATCATTCCCTCAATGCGCCGCTAAAAGCTGATGCTGAAGGAGAATGGCAGGACTGGTTAGTCTCAGACGAACCCGATCAGGAAACGGTTACCGCCGACAATGAAGAACGCACACAGCGCCTCGCTCTCCTTGCAAAAGCAATGGAAAGCCTAAACGAGCGCGAACAAAACATACTGACTGAACGCCGACTAGCGGACCCAGCTAAAACACTTGAGCAATTGTCTGTTGAATACGGCGTCAGCCGCGAACGTATTCGCCAGATTGAGGTGCGCGCGTTCGAAAAGGTTCAAAAAGCGATCAGATTGGCGGCGAGTGAAACTGGGCTAGGAAATCTCAACCTAGCAGGCTAACTTCAAGCCATATTCAGTCGTACCAGTCAAAAAACCGAAAGCCCGGGTGATTACAGTCGTCCGGGCTTTGGTTTCCCGTCTTTTTCGTTTATCACAACGTCATGACCCCAAAGCTCTATAAGCTCTTGTCGTTGCTGGTTGATATTTTTTACCCGGTCTTGCGCCAGTCCCTGCAAAACAATGGCSGCRATCATAGGSCCMACAAATATAAGTGCGTATCCAAGTGACGCCCCGCCCCACATTATTACCCAGCTAGACATAGATGAGACGATAGAAGCAAATGCGTCCGGTCTGGACCACACATCACCTAGTAGCGCGACAACGCCCGCCATATTCGCTAAAGCAACGCAAAGAATTCTATTTGATTTAAAATCACCTTTTGCCGTGAAAGCCAGCACCAGCGTGGGCAGCAATCCTATTGCCAGAAGTATTGCTACATTGGTATTAAAGACGCCTATACCAACTACGGCCAACAAAAACAAAAGGGCCGGGCCACTTGTTTTTCCGCCAGAGCCGCGTTTTTTGGCCGGCGCTTTTTTTCGCGCGACAGGAGCGGCTTTTTTTCGTTTGGCCATTAGGTAAGTCCCAAAAATGTGAACGTTGCAACAATCGCAAAACTGAGTAAAGCCACGGTGGTAGCGCCCTTATACCCCTTGAGCCGAGCATTTCTATCAGTTGGAAGGATTTTTCCGGTTAACTTCTTTTTCTCTCGGTCAAGGCGCGACACCAAATTGGATGCTTGCAAAAACTCTCGCGCATCGAGGGCTTGCAATTTTGTCATATTCAACTCAGTAATTAATTTAGCGATGTCGCCGGTCTTTTTAAGCTTTTCGAGCGTGTTCTGAACTGCTTCTCGGCGCTTCTTGTTTTTCAATCCGCGAACAGCAGGTACCAAACCATCAACCAGCTTCTCAAGAAGCGCTGGCAAAGGCTCTAGATTCAATTGGCGTTGTATTTTTCCGAAAAATTCCGCTGTCAAACTATTGAATTTCGCCGGGTTACTCTGAACGGCGGCCAGATTATTGAAGTCACGCGCCAAATCGCCGCCATGTGCCGCGCAAAATGCTGCTACGTGCCGGTCTAATAAAATATTCTTTGCGCCGCCCTTGGCCGATAGCCGATCCAACGCCCGCATCAACTGAGTGATAGACCCAATCCAAACGTCGTTAAACCGTAAGCTAATGCATGGCAAAATTGGATTCATTTCGTATAGAACCCGTTCGAGCCCACGACCAAGTTGTTTACTGGTACCGTGCGAAATAATCGTCCTGTAATGATTGAACTGAGCTTGCAACTTAGGTTGGCGCTCGCCGACAATTTCAACAATAGCCGACACATATTTAGGGTCAAATATTTCCAGAATGGAGGACATTTTCTCGCGGTCATCTCGCGAAAAGGCCTCGGCCATTAAGGAGGGTAGGCCCGATAACATCAGKGCATAGTCTTTATAGTAAATCGGGCCGGTCGGGTGTAAAAACATACAAACTCGCGATACCATTTTATAGTCGTCAGCTCGCGGCCCACCATACCCCTCTGAAGGCCTCACATCCAATGCATGCTCAGTTCGTTCGGTGAATATTTCGTCCCGAAAAGAACTCTGTATCCATGCAGGAAAGTCCATTGCTTTCAAAAAACTGGCGGCCTCGCTCGGGTTTCGGCCAAATGCATCAGCTAACAAGCGCCTATCCACATACGCGACCCCGTTAAAACTCGTTGGGCGGCTCATGGTCCAGCTTTCCATGCTGGTGCGTTTTAGTTTGCCCACACCTTCAAACCAATCGAGCACATCTTCAGCGGCCCACCGTTCATCCAATTCGTCCGCCATCAAACCACGGATCAACGTACCGATAGCGCCAGGAATGTCCCGTCCACCTGAAAGCGCCCAAAAGCTGCTCTGATTAATACGCGCCATCGCTATGGCACTAGCGGTTCGGCCCTGCCACAGGTTCTCACCAAAATGCAGGCACTGTATAGCTGCCCCTAACWGGTAATAGTCACTCCACGAGCCACCTTCACCGCGCGCCACATCATCAGCAAAAGACAACTCTAGTGGTTCTAGTGCATACGGTACTTTATACCCTGCAGGCGCGCTGTAGCATTCGCCAAAGACGATGTCGTCACTGTCTGGCGTCGCAAAGTAAATTCTTGTCGCGGAAATTCGGCGATGCGAAATACCCCGCTTGTGCATCGTGGTTAAAACCTTCAACGCTGCAAGCACTAGGTTTTGTCGGATGTTTCCCGCACTGACGCGGGGATGCAGCGTCCCGTCTTCGGAAAGTAGGGCTCCACCAGATGGCCGACTAAATATGGTAACTAGTCGCTGTTTGACRCCGCCAATACTCACATTCATTAACCCGCGATCAATGGGGTTAATCATACTTGGGATGGGGCTCGATTTTAGTGACTTAAAAAACTCGTTGCGCACAGGCACCGTTGGGTGGTGCACAATCGCGTATATAGATACTTTAGGATTTTCCTTGTCGGACGCTTTGAAAGCTTCCCCGCCATGCGTTTTGAACTCAGGCAAAGGTGAGGTAGTCAGAACCTCGTATCTTTCACCAAAAGCACTTTGTTTGCCCGGAGCTGGCGCGGCCTCTGTACTCACGCGCGATATCCCTTTTCAAAACAAGCCCTACGCCTAACACATCCGGCAACTTTACCGAATGCGCCCCCACATATCTAACAGTAGTATAGTATAGTTAACGAATATGTATCAAATAGAAAAAGCAGTACTTTCAAAGAGAAAGCACTGCTTTAGGAAGTGAGTTGGTATTTTTATTACAGAAAGGAAACCTCAAAAGTGCCCCTTTACGTCTTAAACGGGTCCTTCACCAAGATCGTATCATCACGCTCTGGACTAGTTGATAACATGGCAACAGGCACGCCAATCAGCTCTTCAATACGGCGGATGTATTTGACCGCTTGTGCGGGAAGTTCGGCCCAACTACGTGCTCCGAAGGTGGTTTCTGACCAGCCTTCAAGCGTTTCGTAAACGGCTTCCACATTAGCCTGATCTTCCATACCATAGGGTAGATAGTCAACGATTTCGCCTTTATGCTTATAGCCGACGCAAACTTTCAGTTCGTCCAAGCCGTCAAGCACATCAAGTTTGGTCAGGGCAATACCTGTCACGCCGCCGATAGCAAGGCTTTGGCGAACAAGTACGGCATCAAACCAACCACAACGGCGCTTACGGCCTGTTACCACACCAAACTCATGACCTTTTTCACCGAGAAATTGGCCAATTTCATTTTTTTGTTCAGTTGGGAACGGGCCTTCACCAACGCGCGTGGTGTAAGCTTTGGTAATACCGAGAATATAGCCAAGGCTGTTAGGCCCGAGGCCCGAACCGCCTGCAGCTTGTCCTGCAATGGTATTAGAGGACGTTACGTATGGGTACGTACCGTGGTCGACATCAAGAAGTGTCCCTTGCGCGCCCTCAAAAAGGATGCGCTTACCGTCATTCTCTGCGGCCTGAAGCGTACGCCAAACATTGCTCATGTACGGCAGAACCTGGTCTGCAATCGCCATCAGATCATCAGCAATGRCTTTACCGTCCATTGCTTCATGGCCAAGGCCTTTGCGCAGTGCATTATGGTGCGTTAGCGCGACTTCAAGGCGGGCTTCCACCAGTTCGCGCGACTGTAAATCACATACACGCACAGCACGTCTGCCAACCTTATCTTCGTAAGCGGGGCCAATACCGCGACGTGTCGTTCCGATTTTCACGCCCGAAGTAGCGTCTTCACGCAGCGCGTCCAGCTCACGGTGATACGGCATGATCAGCGTAGCATTTGCCGCCACTTCAAAGCTTTCAGGCGTAATTTCAACACCTTGCCCGCGCAGTTTTTCCATTTCCGCAAGCAACGCCCACGGGTCAACAACCACACCGTTACCGATGATGCTTTTTTTGCCGCCCCGAACAATGCCGGAAGGCAATAATGAAAGCTTGTAGACTTTACTGTCAATTACCAGCGTATGGCCAGCGTTATGCCCCCCTTGRAAACGTACAACAACGTCCGCACGTTCAGAAAGCCAATCAACAATCTTACCCTTGCCCTCGTCGCCCCATTGGGAGCCAACAACAACAACGTTGCCCATGCCTTTTACCTTATGTTTGGATGCCCTTTAAGGACATTAAAGTGGGTTGATAACACCAGCTGCATAGATATGACTGCAGCCCAGTTGAGATGCTTCTTGCCGGGAATCTGTGCCTTCTGTCAAGCCCATAATCGTACGCCAGCCCTCCGCCCGTAGCTTCTTGGCTTCAGCCAGCGAAACCTTCGCCGGAATATAAAGCTTTTCCGCTTTTGAAAGCACTGGAAGCGCAGCCATAAGGCCGTCTAAATAAACAGAAAAACCAGTAGCTTCTTCTTGAGTTCCGTCCGGATGCACAACATGGTATCTGCCGCCGCGCCCCAATTCGCTTTTGAAGCCCTTGGCGAAAAATGCGAAGCCAACACCAGACTTATATTCAAAACCGTGAGTCTCGCACGGATCAATAGTAACCGACAATTCCGGCAAACTCTCATGAAGCAGAGCAACGAGCAGCTTTAGCTGCCCAACCAGTTGCCCGGCATCACCGTTAAGGCTGATCGCTGATAACTTGGTGATGGCCCCAGACGCCTCGCCCGTTGCGTTGAGCAATTGCTCAAAAACAGTACGTTGGTCGCTTGGCAGAACCGCAAGCGCACTAGCGTCTTTGGCATCAAGAGCTTCAATAATTGTGTCGCGAACCACATCAGCGAGACCAAACTGCTCACAAAGAAGCGATGCCAGCGGCGCAAGCGTGAGATCAAGAGAAAGCCTTTCGATACCCACTGCTGTTAATGCTTCAACAGCGATAATAACGACCTCGAGATCGGCTTTAACAGTGTTACTTCCAACCAGTTCAACACCRGCTTGGCTAAATTCGCGCGCAGGCCGAATTTGGCTACCTTTGGTCCGGAGAACGCTACCTGAATACGCCAGACGCAAAGGCCTCGGCGCGTCGGCAAGCCTTGTCGCCGCCAGCCGTGCCATTTGGGTGGTCATATCTGACCGAACAGCCATCATGCGCTGTGTATCCGGATCCATTACCCGGAACATTTGGGAGGCACTTGCCACCCCCGCGCCCACGAGTAAGCTATCTTCATACTCAACAACAGGGGGCGAAACACGGTCATACCCGTGTGAGAGAAACGTATCAATCAAACCGCGTACTAGCAGGGCTTCCTGCTCTGCATGCGGTGCAAGTTGGTCCCGAAAACCTTCCGGTAACAATGCCTGACGGGCATATGCATTGCCCGTCATTTTCTTTGAAGGCCCATTCATAGGGTCAGCCTCTCATTTGGTCAGTTTATGGCTCTTTTAAAACGAAAGCCGCTTTGCCTGACGTACATGCGCAAGTGCAGCCACTTGGTCAAGTACAATATCCTTGAGCGGCTGATCTACCGCCACAAGGGCTACTGCTTCCTCGCCTTCAATGCGGCGACCAAGGGCGAACGTGGCAACGTTCACACCGTTATAACCAAGTAGGGAACCAAGCGCSCCAATAAAGCCYGGCTTATCGTCGTTCACCACATACAGCATGTTAGGCGCAAGTTCTGCTTCAAGGCGTACACCGTCGACGTCCACCAGACGCGGAGCCCCATTACCAAAAAGCGTGCCCGCAACTGTGCGTTCACCGTTTTCAGTCTCAACTGTCAAACGGATCAATGTTTGGTAGTCACCTTCACGGTCGTGCTTCACTTCCGTGATTTGAATGTTGCGCTCTTTGGCAACAACAGGCGCGTTGACCATGTTTACGCTGCTCATCAATGGTGAAAGCAGGCCCTCAAGAACCACGGCTGTCAGCGGGCTGGTATTGAGCGTAGACACATGGCCTTCATATTCAATAACAACACGCTTCAAACCCGTTTCCGTAATCTGCCCAGCAAACCCGCCGATTTGCTCTGCGAGCGCCATGTAAGGCTTCAACTTCGGAGCTTCCTCAGCACTGAGTGACGGCATATTCAAGGCATTGGTGATACCGCCGTCAACCAAATAGTCAGCCATTTGCTCTGCGACCTGTAATGCCACATTAACCTGAGCTTCACTTGTTGACGCACCCAGATGCGGCGTACAAATTACGGCTTCGTGGCCAAACAGCGGGTTCTCTTTAGCAGGCTCAACCGCAAACACATCAAGCGCCGCGCCAGCTACTTTACCGCTATCCAGCGCCACTAGAAGCGCGGCCTCATCAATTAAGCCACCGCGTGCGCAGTTTACGATGCGAACACCGTCTTTCATTTTAGAAAAAGCCTCGGTGCCAATAATACCGCGGGTCTGGTCGGTTAGCGGTGTATGCAGGCTGATCACATCAGCACGGGCAAACAGATCATCAAGCTCCACTTTAATAATGCCGAGATCAGCAGCGCGTTCCACAGCAAGGAAAGGATCATAGGCGATCACTTTCATTTTAAGGCCAAGCGCGCGCTCAGCAACAACAGAACCGATGTTCCCACATCCGATCAACGCAAGTGTTTTACCGGTAATYTCCATACCCATRAAACGAGATTTCTCCCATTTCCCAGCGTGCGTTGAGGCGTTGGCCTCAGGGATCTGACGGGCAAGCGCCATCATCATGGCAATCGCATGCTCAGCAGTGGTGATTGAGTTACCGAACGGTGTGTTCATTACCACGACGCCGCCCGCTGTGGCCGCCGCAACATCAATATTGTCTACACCGATACCTGCGCGGCCAATAACCTTCAGTTTCTTGGCTGCCTTCAATACATTTGGCGTCACTTTGGTAGAAGACCGAATGGCAAGGCCGTCATAATCGCCTATAATCGCGATCAGCTCTTCTTTGCTAAGACCCGGTTTAAAATCAACTTCAACRCCGCGCTCTTTAAAGGTTTGCTCTGCGAGCGGGCTCATTTTGTCAGAAATCAGTACCTTTGGCATGATCTCATCCTTTCTAAAAATATCGTATTTCTGAAAGAGACCTAATGTTCAGGCCTCAGAAAATTCTATGCGCTAAAATCAGCTTTTACGGAGGCATAAGCCCAGTCGAGCCATTCGGTCAGCACCGCCAAATCCGAGGCTTCAACCGTAGCACCAGCCCAAATCCGCAAGCCCGGAGGCGCGTCGCGGTAT